>JAPYSD010000446.1 GCA_029936705.1 Croceicoccus sp.
GGCGGCGCCATGGAAAAGACCATCGAACCCGAACTGTGCCGCACCATGAAGGAAGTGCGGCACGGCGTCGATGCCATAGACGCGGCGCTGGTCGAGCTGCTGGCCCGCCGCTTCGGCTATATGCGCGCCGCCGCCCGGATCAAGCAGGACCGCGAGGACGTGCGCGACGAGGACCGCAAGCGCGCGGTGATCGATGCAGCTGTAGGGGCCGCGCAAGCCCAGGGCATACCGGCGGAACTGGTCGCGCGGTTCTGGGAAGACCTGGTCGAAACCTCGATCGCTTATGAAGACAGCGAGTGGGTGCGCACGCGGGGCTGAACCGCCGCGCGCTTCAGTCGTCGCCGCGCGGTCCCCGGCTCAGCGCACTCAGCACGCCGCGCATCGTGCGGATTTCCAGGTGATTCCATGCAGGCTTGGTCAGCATGGTGCGCAGCGTCCGGCGCGTGGCCGTGGCGCGGCTCTCGGGCCGAAAATAGCCGCAAGGCTCCAGCATGGTTTCCAGTTGGGCGATCATGCCGTCCAGTTCCTGCTGCGGGGCAGGGGGCAGCAGTTCCTCGCTGGTGGGCTGGGCCAGCGCGCGGTCCTGCGCGTTCAGCGACTTCGACCATTCATAGCTTAGCAGGATCACCGCCTGCGCAAGGTTGAGCGATCCGAACTCGGGATTGATCGGCACGGTGACGATGGTGCGCGCCAGTGCTACGTCGTCAGTCTCTAGCCCCGAGCGCTCCGGTCCGAAGAGGATCGCGTGGCGGCCTGCCATGGTCGCCATTTCCTGCGCGGCCTGCTCGGGCGTTAGCACCGGCTTGGTCACGCCGCGCTTGCGCACTGTCGTGGCATGGACGTGGGCGCAATCGGCCACCGCATCGGCCACGCTGTCGAAGACCTGCGCCTGTTCCAGCACGAAATCGGCACCCGCTGCCGCCGGACCCGCGGAAGGATTGGGCCAGCCATCGCGCGGGGCGACAAGCCGCATCTCGGTCAGTCCGAAATTCAGCATGGCGCGCGCGGCCTTGCCGATATTCTCGCCCAGCTGCGGGCGGACGAGTACGATGACGGGATCAGTCGGCTGCGACATCGCGCACCGTGCTGGCGAACTGTTCGAAATCGCTGGCTTCGCTGAATTCGCGGTAGACGCTGGCGAAGCGGATATACGCCACCGTGTCGAGCTGGCGCAGGCCTTCCATCACCAGCTCGCCGATCACGGCCGAGGCGACCTCGCTCTCGCCGCGCGTTTCCAGCTGGCGCTGGACGCCGGACACCAGCCGGTCGATCTGCTCGTGCGAAATGGCGCGCTTGCGGCACGCGAGGCGTACTGCGTGTTCCAGCTTCGCGCGTTCGAACGGCTCGCGGCGGGGATCCTCGCCCGGGCCGTTCGACTTGACCACGGTCACTTCGCGCAGCTGGATACGCTCGAACGTGGTGAAGCGCGCGCCGCAGCCCTCGCACTGGCGCCGCCGGCGGATGGCGCTGCCATCTTCCGCCGGCCGGCTATCCTTTACCTGGCTCGATTCATTCGCACAGAACGGGCAACGCACCTAGTTCACAACCTTCAGATCTTGCCCTTGGCCTTGGCATATCCCAGCCCGCCGCCGACGACGCCGCCCAGGATCGGGCCGACGAACGGCACGGGAATGGCGATCAGGGCGCCGACCGCGCCCCACTTGGCTGCCTTGCGCGCTTCAGGCGAAAGGCCGTTCCAGTAATCCTTGATACCACCGGGCTCGCTCATGTTGGGCTCCTTAGTCCTCGTAGATCGGGAATCGATCACACAGGGCCTCGACGCGCTGGCGGACGTTCTGTTCCACCTGCGGGTCGCCGTCTTCGCCGCGCTTGGCCAGGCCGTCGAGAACGTCGGCGACCATGTGGCCGATCTCGCGGAATTCCTCGGGCCCGAAGCCGCGCGTGGTACCCGCGGGGCTGCCGACGCGGATGCCGCTGGTTTTCATTGGGGGCAGCGGGTCGAACGGGATGCCGTTCTTGTTGCAGGTGATGCCCGCCCGCTCCAGCGCCTCGTCGGCGTCCTTGCCGGTGACACCCAGCGGCGTGAGGTCGATCAGCGCCAGGTGCGTATCGGTGCCGCCGGACACGACCTCGGCGCCGCGCTCCTTGAGCGTGGCGGCAAGGACCTGCGCATTCTCGACCACAAGGCGGCTATAGGCCTTGAAGTCCGGGCGCAGCGCTTCGCCGAATGCGACCGCCTTGGCAGCGATGACATGCATCAGCGGTCCGCCCTGAAGCCCCGGGAAAACGGCGGAGTTCAGCTTCTTCGCCAGTTTCTCGTCATTGGTCAGGATCATGCCGCCGCGCGGACCGCGCAGCGTCTTGTGCGTGGTGGTCGTCGCGACATGCGCATGGGGGAAGGGCGATGGGTGGATGCCCGCCGCGACCAGCCCGGCGAAATGGGCCATGTCGACGTGGAAGATCGCATCGACCGAATCCGCAATGGCGCGCATGCGGGCAAAGTCGATGACGCGCGGATAGGCGCTGCCGCCCGCGATGATCAGCCTGGGCCGGTGCTCCTGCGCGAGGCGCTCGACTTCGTCATAGTCGATCAGGTGCGTGTCCTTGGTCACGCCGTATTGCACCGCGTTGAACCATTTACCCGACAACGCGGCCTTTGCACCGTGGGTCAGGTGGCCGCCTGCATCCAAGCTCATCCCCAGGATCGTGTCGCCCGGCTTTACGGTCGCCAGCAGCACCGCGCCATTGGCCTGCGCGCCCGAATGGGGCTGCACATTGGCGAAGTCGCAGCCGAACAGTTCCTTGGCGCGGTCGATCGCCAGCTGCTCGACCGTGTCGGAAGGTTCGCAGCCCTGGTAGTAGCGGCGGCCGGGATAGCCCTCGGCATATTTGTTGGTGAACACCGAACCCTGCGCCGCCAGCACGGCCCTGGACACGATGTTCTCGCTCGCGATCAGTTCGATCTGCTTGCGCTCGCGCTTCAGCTCGTGATTGATCGCCTCGGCAACGGCGGGGTCCGAGGCGGCGATGTCATCGGTGAAGAACCCGCTGCTGCGGATCGCGGTGTCGACGGTCATGATGTCTCTTTCACGATAGGACGATGATCAGGATTTCGTGCTTGTGACGAAGGGGGGAGCGGAAAGCTTGTCGACGCGCCCTTCGTGGCGGCCGCCTTCGAAGCGGCCCACCATGAAGGCGGCGATGCAGGACTTGGCCATGTCGATGCCCGTCAGCCGCGAGCCGAGCGCGATCGCGTTGGCGTCGTTGTGTTCGCGCGCCAGCATGGCCGACAGCGGCTCGCCGACCAGTGCGCAGCGCATCTTGGGATGGCGATTGACCGCGATGGAGATGCCGATGCCCGACCCGCAGATGGCGACGCCGAAATCGCATGCCCCGCGGCTGACGGCCAGGGCCAGCTTGTAGCCGAAGTCGGGATAGTCGACACGCGCATCG
>JAPYSD010000447.1 GCA_029936705.1 Croceicoccus sp.
CGACGCGGTGCGCGCCCACGGCAGCTTTGCCGATCTGGTCGCATGGCGGCACGACACGCGCAGCGTGTGGGACCGCATCGCTTTCATGCCGATCTCGGGGCCGGGGTACCTGGGGCTGATGCTGCTGGGCGCGGCGCTTCATCGCATGGGCTTCTTTTCGGGCGAATGGGACCGGCGCGCGATGATCGGCTGGGGACTGGCGGGGATCGCCGCGTCGGTCCTGATGACGCTGCCGCTGGCGGTCATGGCGATGGTCTATGATCATTACCCGGCGGTCAGCTTCTGGGTGCAGTTCGGCCCCACCTCGCTGCTGCGCCTGCCGATGATCCTGGGCTATGCCGCGCTGCTGATCGCGTTCACCCCCGCGCTTGCGCGCAGCGGCCTAGGGCAAAGGCTGGCCGCCGCGGGGCGCATGGCGTTCAGCAATTACATTGCCTCGTCCGTCATGATGGGCGCCGTGTTCCTGGGCTGGGGGTTCGGGCTTTACGGCGACTGGCACCGGCTGGCCTTGTGGGCTTGGGCGGCGGGCGGCATGGCGCTGATGCTGCTGTGGTCGCGGCCCTGGCTGGCTCGGTTCCGCTTCGGCCCGCTCGAATGGCTGTGGCGCTGCCTGACCTATATGCGGCTGTTCCCGATCCGCCGGTAAGTTCATTTGCCAGCTACGGTTCGCCTGCTAAACCGGGCGGATCGTCCCAGCTACAAGGATCATGTCCCGAAGATGCGCAAGCTCATCCTCGCCGCCGCGCTTGCCGGTTGCGCCCTTTCCCCCGTCGCCGCCCATGCCCAGGAAACCGCAGGGCAGAACGCCCGGCAGGCCGCGCTCTCGCCCGCCGAACGCTCCGACCCTGCCGCCGCGGCGATCAGCGCGGACCAGATCGCCGGCACCGTCACCTTCCTGGCCGACGATCTGCTGCAGGGCCGCGACACGGGCAGCGAATATTACGACATCGCCGCCGCCTATGTCGCCTCGCGCTACCGTGCCATGGGGCTGGAACCGGCGAACGGCGACAGCTTCATGCAGGACATCACTTTCCGCACGGCCACGCTCTCGTCGTCCGAGTTGTCGATCGCCACGCCCGAAGGAACGATGACGCTGGAAGCGGGCAAGGATTACGTCGCGGCGGGCAGCTACAACGATACGCAGATCGACGTAACCGCGCCCATGGTGTTCGTGGGGCAGGGGATCCACAGCCCCGAAAACGGCATCGACGATTACGCGGGCGTGGATATCGCGGGCAAGATCGTCGTCGTGGTATCGGGCGGGCCCAAGACGGTTTCGGGCGAAGTCGCGGCAACGCTGGCCGACACCAAGAGCGAATATGCCAGCGACAATGGCGCCTTGGGCATGATCTCGATCCGCAACCGCGAATCGCTGGAACGGCTGCCGTTCGACAAGCTGGTCACCTATCTCGAGGAACCGCGTGAGACTTGGGTCGGGCCCGACGGCAAGGCCAATGTCGCGGAAGGCAATCTGCAGTTCTCCGCCTATGTCTCGCCCGAAACGGCCGGGCGCCTCTTGGCCGCGTCGGGCAAGAATCTCGACGCGCTGCTCAAGATCTATGACGATCCCAAGGCGAAAAGCCGCCCCGCCGCCTTCGACATGACGGGCGAGGTGACGGCCAGCATCTCCACCGAATGGGGCGACAAGACCAGCGCCAATGTCGTCGCCATGCTGCCGGGTTCCGATCCCGCGCTGGCAAGCGAATACGTGGTGATGAGCGCGCATCTCGACCATGTCGGCAACCACCTGTCGGACGCGGTCGAGGGCGAGGACACCGACACGATCTACAACGGCGCGATGGACAATGCGACCGGCGTCGCCACCATGCTGGAGGTTGCCCGCGTGATCGCGCAGGGTCCCAGCCGCCCGCGCCGCCCGATCCTGTTCGCCGCGCTCACTGCCGAGGAAAAGGGCCTGCTGGGTTCGGAATATCTGGCAAAGAACTTCGTGCGGCAGGACGGCAAGCCCGTCGGCGTCGTCAATTTCGACATGCCCGTGCTGCTCTACGACTTGGCCGACGTGGTCGGTTTCGGGGCTGAAAACTCGACCATGGGCCAGACGCTGATCCGCGCTGGCGCGGCCACCGGGATCGGCGTGTCGCCCGACTTCCTGCCGGAAGAAAGGCTGTTCACCCGCTCCGACCACTACAGCTTCGTCAAGCAGGGCGTGCCCGCGCTGTTCCTGATGACCGGCGTGCAGAACGGCGGCAAGCAGGCCTTCACCGATTTCCTCGGCACCAGTTACCACAAGCCCAGCGACGATCTGAACCAGCCGCTCAACTGGGAATCGGCGCGCAAGTTCGCGCTGCTGAACTACGAGATCGTGAAGCTGACCGCGAACGCCGACGAAAAGCCGATGTGGTACGAGGGCAATTATTTCGGCGACACCTTCGCGCCCGATGCGCCGCGTGCACCCGCGCTGGCCGCGTCGCAGCCGGCGGAGTGATCGTCTAGTCCAGCCGGTCCAGGATGGCGCGCGCGAAGGTGCTTAAAGTATCGTCGCGCGCGCCCATCACCACGATGCGGTCGTGCGCCTGCGCGATCTGGACGATGCGGTCGCCGCAATCCTCGCGCGATGCGAAATGCTCGGCATCCTTGCCCGCATCGCGGATCCACTGCGCCAAATCCGCGCCGCCGATGCTGCGGTCGACCGTGCCGCCGAAATAGGCCGGGTCGCACAGGATCACGCGGTCGTCGTCCTCAAGCTCGTCGGCCAAGACCTCTGCCAGCTCGCGGCCCATCTGCCGGATCGGGCCGAAGCCGTGCGGCTGGAAGAACGCGATGACGCGCCCCGGATGCGCGCGCAATGTGCGCAGGGTGGCGCGGACCTTGTCGGGGTTGTGGCCGAAATCGTCGATCACGGTGATGCCCGACGCGCTGGTGCCCACGATGTCGAACCGCCGCGCCAGGCCGGTGAACCCGCCAAGCGCGTTCACCGCTTCGCCGAAATCGATCCCCACCGCCAGCGCCGCCCCCAGCGCCGCCAGCGCGTTTGACAGGTTGTGCCGCCCCGGCACCTGCAGCGCCAGCACCGCCTCGCGCCCCTCGGCCCGGTCCAGCACGGCCGCGCGGATGCCGGTGGCTTCCTCTTGGATCGAACCGGGCACCACGCCGATGCGCGCATCCGCCGCCTCGACGCCATAGGTGATCACGCTGCACGCCCGCCCGGCCAGCGCCAGCGCCTCGGCATCGTCGGCGTTGACCACCGCCATCTCCGACGCGGCCAGGTAATCGCCGAACAGCACGCGCAATTCGTCCATGCCCTTGTGGTCCAGCGTCACGTTCAGCAGCACCGCCACGCCGGGGCGATAGAGCGCGATCGACCCGTCGCTCTCGTCCACCTCGGACACGAAGGACCGCCCGTCGCCCACGCGCGCGCTGGCGAACAGCGCGTCGCCTGAACGGAAGTTC
>JAPYSD010000010.1 GCA_029936705.1 Croceicoccus sp.
GGCCAGGATCGTGCCCTTTACCGGCAAGATCGGGCGCAGCGCGGGCACATTGGCGCCGGGCCGCCCGGCGGGGAGGAGCGGGCCGATCAGCTCGCTCAGCCTTGCCTCGGTCCGGCGATTGCGGTCCTGTTTCGCGGCAAGCGCGGCAATGCTGTCCGCCTCCACCGTGCGCAGCGTGGCTTCGCGCCGTGCTTCGCCTGCCGCCTGTTCCAGCGCGCGGGCGGCAAGGCGGCTTTCGGCTCCGCTGGAGCGCAGTTCGGCGCGTTGCCGCGCCAGTTCGCGGGTTGCGTCCTGCCGCGCGAGTCGCGCCTGCGCGCTATCCTGCGCCAGCGTGCGGATTTCCGCCAGATCACTGCGCACCGACCGGGTCTGCCGCGCAATCTGCGGCGTAATGGCGGCGACCATGGCGCGGGTGCGGACGTAATCGCGGATCGAGGACGGGCGCAGGACCAGCAGCACCAGCGGCCTGCGCGCCAGCCGCTGCAACGCTGCCAGCATGCGCGAAAGCGGCGCGCGCTGGCGGGCGAAACGCTCGCGCAGCAGGCCCAGCCGGTCGGCGGCGAATGTCTCCTGCTGGCGCGCTTCCTCGATCAGCGCTTCCGATTCGGCTATGCGGGCCGACAGGGCCTCGGCCTGCGCTTCGGCCTTCAATGCCTTGTCCTCGATCGTGGCGGCGCGGTCGGCCAGCGATCGGGCGCGTTCCTGCGCCGCGATCCTGGCAGCCTGCGCCTCGGCCAGGCTGTCGGCGGAAATGGCATCGTCCGCGATCTGCGCCGACGCCGGGACCAGCGCGGCAAGCGCGGCCAGCGGGACAAGAGCGAGGAAGGACGCGCGGCGCATCGCGCTAGCCCGACCGGTGATAGGGATGGCCCGCGATGATCGTGGTCGCGCGGTACAGCTGTTCGGCCAGCATCGCGCGGACCATCAGATGCGGCCAGGTCATCTTGCCGAAACCCAGAAGAAGGTCAGCGTTGCCGCGCGCCTCGTCGCAATGTCCGTCCGCGGCACCGATCAGGAAACGCGCCTCGCGCATGCCATCGTCGCGCCAGCGGCCCAGCAGGGCGGCGAAATCCTCGGACGACATCAGCCTGCCGCGCTCGTCCAGCAGCACCTCTTTCGAAGGCGCAAGCGGGGTGGGAATCGTGCCGCCGGTATCGGGCAGCTCGGTCAGCCTGAACGGCCAGGCGATGCGCTTTTCATAGCGCGCGACCAGCTCCGCCTCGGGCGAGCGGCCGATCTTGCCGCGGGCGATGACATGAAGCCGCATGGCATCCTGCTATCGCGCGCGGCACCAGAAATCCAGCAGGGCCGCGATCCGTGTGGAACAAGGTCCTGCCCGGATCGGTCCGATCAGGCGTTGCCGCCCTCGCCGAAGCCCCACATCCGCTCGAGGTTGTAGAAGCTGCGCACTTCGGGGCGGAACAGGTGGATGATCACGTCGCCCGCGTCGATCAGCACCCAGTCCGCCGCGGGAAGACCCTCGATACGGACAGAGCCGAAGCCGCCCTGCTTGGTGCGTTCGCCCAGCTTCTGCGCCATGGCGGCGACCTGACGGCTGGACCGTCCGCTGGCGATCACCATGTGATCCGCGATCGAGCTTTTGCCCGCGAGCGGGATCGAGATGATGTCCTGTCCCTGGTCGTCGTCGAGCGACTTGAGGACGAGTTCGTGCAGACTTCCTGCCTCGGCATCGAAGTCGGCGATGTCGCCCGTCGGTACGAAACCGGATTTTTCCGGCATGTGTTGAGCCTGATTCATAGGGGTATTCTATACTCCTTTGGCTGCATGCCCACTGAATACGCATGAAAGGAATCGGGAACAGCCATTTGCGCGCGCCCTGCACCCGAAACGGGCAAAAGGCAAACGGCGCACACGGCCTTCGGGGCTGGCAGACTTGGAAACGCGGTCGGTCGCCGGGGCGTCAAACCCGGTTTCCTTCCGTGTCGTCGCTGGTGACAAGCCGGTGCGTGACCGCGTCGCGCGGCGCCGCTCCGGCATGAACGGCGGCCCAGTCGGGCCAGGCCTTGCGCCGGGCCGTGGCCGAGCGCGGATCGGGATCGAAACGCAGGAACACCAGTGCCGGCGCGCTCCATCTTCCCCGTTTGCGTAGGCTGGCGGCCGGTACACGGTAGCGCCGGAGCCAGGCCATGGCGGGGCTCGTCATGGCGTCCGCATCATACCCCGGCCGTGCGATAACCGCAATCGGCATCATCCGCGCTATCACCCGCCAGTCGCGCCACAGGTGGAACTGGGCAAGATTGTCGCTGCCCATCAGCCACAGAAACTCGCGCTTGGGATAGCGCCGGGTGAGGCGGCGCAGCGTGTCGGCGGTATAGCGCGTGCCCAGCTGCTGTTCGATCGCGGTCACGCGGATCGGCGCGCGGCGCGCCTGCACCCGCGCCGATGCCATGCGCGCGGCCAGCGGGGCCATGCCATTGGCCGATTTCAGCGGATTGCCGGGCGACACCATCCACCACGCCTCGTCCAGCCCAAGCGCATCCATCGCGAACAGGGTGATGCGGCGATGCCCGCCATGGGCAGGGTTGAAACTGCCGCCCAGAAGCCCCGTGCGCATCCGCGTCAGTCGTTCGGCTTGCTGTCGTTCTGCTTCACCTGCCGGTTGGCGCCCTGCACCTTGAACATCCAGCCGGGATATTGCTCCGACGGCTCCGACGTCGCGTCCAGTCGCGCGATATCCTCCTCGCTCAGCTTCACGTCCGGCGCGCCGAGGTTGTCCTCAAGCTGCGAAAGCTTGCGCGCGCCGACGATCACGCTGGACACGGCGGGCTTGGCCAGCAGCCACGCCAGCGCGACCTGCGGCACGGTCGCGCCGTGGCTGGCGGCGATCTCGTCCATCGCGTCGACCGATCCATAGGCGCGGTCCTTGTCGACCGGCGGAAAGTCGAAGTCCGCCCGGCGGCCCTGTTCGTCGCCGTCGCGGCGATACTTGCCCGACAGGAAGCCGCCCGCCAGCGGCGACCAGACCATCAGGCCCAGCCCTTCCGCCTGCAGCATCGGCACGATCTCGCGCTCGAGATCGCGGCCGACCAGCGAGTAATAGGCCTGCAGCGATGCCAGCGGGGCCAGCCCCAGCTGCTCGGTCTTGCCCACGGCGCGGGCGATCTGCCACGCGGCCCAGTTCGACACGCCTACATAGCGCGCCCGGCCCGACTGGATGATGGTGTCGAGCGCGCGCAGCGTTTCCTCGACCGGCGTGACGGGATCCCAGCCATGGATCTGGTAGAGATCGACGTGATCCATCCCCAGCCGCTCAAGGCTGGCATCGACCGCGTTCAGCAGGTGATAGCGCGATGCACCGCGCGCGTTGGGCCCCTCGCCCATCGTGCCGAAGCCCTTGGTCGCGATGACCAGTTCGTCCCGCTTCAGTCCCAAGTCGCGGATCGCGCGGCCGACCGCTTCCTCGGACTTGCCGGATGCATAGACATCGGCGGTGTCGATGAAGTTCACCCCGGCATCCACGGCGGTCTTGACCAGCGGGTTCACGTCGGACTGCGCCAGTGCGCCAAGCTGCTGGAACATCCCCTCGCCTTCGCCGAAGGTCATCGCGCCAAGGCAGAGTTCGGACACGTACAGGCCGGTGCGGCCAAGAAGATTGTAGCGCATGGAAGTCTCCGGGAAAGAAAAAGGCGGCCTCCAGATGGGGCCGCCTTCATGTTGGTTCAACTTACGGGGTCAGGTCCGGGCCCGGGGTCGGCGGGCCGGATCAGGGACGGGTCTGGCCGCTTCCGCGCACCTGCCACTTATAGGTGGTCAGCCCCTCCAACGCGACGGGACCGCGGGCGTGGAGCCGTCCGGTGGCGATACCGATTTCCGCGCCCAGCCCGAATTCGCCGCCATCGGCGAACTGGCTGGAGGCGTTGGCCATCACGATGGCGCTGTCGACGCCGTTCAGGAACGTCTCGATCGCTTTGGAATCGCTGGCGACGATCGCATCGGTATGGCCCGAGCTGTGCGCCGCGATATGATCCAGCGCTGCATCCATGCCATCGACCATGGCGACGGATGCGATCGCGTCGAGATACTCGGTATCCCAGTCCTCGTCCGATACCGGCTTCACCCGGTCGTCCAGCTTGCGCGCGGCACCGTCGCCGCGAATCTCGCAGCCCGCGTCGAGCAGCTTCTTCACCACGCCCTCGGCACCGCCGAAGCCCTTGTCGATCAGCAGCGTTTCCATCGCTCCGCAGACGCCGGTCCGGCGCAGCTTGGCGTTGAGCGCGATCTCCTCGGCCATGGCCGGTTCGGCGCTGGCGTGGACGAAGGTATGGTTGATGCCGTCGAGGTGGGCGAGCACGGGGACGCGCGCTTCTTCCTGGACGCGAGCGACCAGCGACTTGCCGCCGCGCGGGACGATCATGTCGATCAGGCCCGACGCCTTGAGCATCGCGCCGACGGCAGCACGGTCCTGCGTCGGGATCAGCTGCACGGCGCCTTCGGGAACGCCGCCCTTGGCCAGCCCTTCGGCCAGCGCCTTGTTGATCGCGCGGTTGGAGTGCACCGCCTCGCTACCGCCGCGCAGCAGCGCGGCATTGCCGGCGCGCACGCACAGGGTCGCCGCGTCGGCGGTCACGTTCGGGCGGCTTTCGTAGATGATGCCGATCACGCCCACGGGCACGCGGACGCGGGCGAACTGCAGGCCGTTGGGACGCTCGGACCGGTCGATCACCTGTCCGACCGGATCGGGCAGGTCGGCGACGTTCTCGACCGCGGTGGCGATGCCTTCCAGTCGGTCCTCGTCCAGCCTCAGCCGGTCGAGCATCGCCTTCGACAGGCCGCGCTCTTCACCCGCGGCGATGTCCTTGGCATTGGCAGCCAGGATGTCGGCGCCGTGGTCGCGCAGCGCGGCGGCGGCGGCGCGCAGGGCATCCGCCTTCTGCGCGTCGCTCATGCCGGCCAGCACCTTTTGCGCGGACCGCGCCTTGCGGGCCAGCTTTTCGATCAGCTCCGCGCTGTCTTCGGCGGAAAGGGGGGCTTCGGTTTGCTTTTCGATTACAGTGTCCATGGCCTGTTACCTAGGTATTGAGGGCGCATTTGTCAGGGCACGGCAGGAAAAAAGCCGGGTGGAGCGCCGCGGGAAAGGGCGACTGACTCACATGTCAGCTATCGGCGGGATTTGGGTATCCAAACACGCCTTTGACCGTTTGGTTCCGGCCATTTGGGATATGTTCCCAATATTTGTTGCATTTCATCCCGCCAGCGCAACGGTTCACCGCGAAGGCGGCATTGGCAACTTCAACTTAACCTTCTCCCTGCTAGCCAAAGCTGGACGGGAAAGCTTCGCAACCCCCTTGCGAGGCTCGTTTGGGATCTATGGGGGTCAACTTGGCGCAGGCTGCCCAAAGCACGCTTTTCGCCCGGATCAAGGGCTGGTTTCCGGACCGCGAGTTCATCATGCGCTCGCAGGGTCAGGTGCGTTTCGTCCGCATTTCCTCATCGCTGCAGATGAAGGCCGCGGGCGGGGCCGCCGCGTTGGCCGTCGTGTGGTCCGCCACCATGGGCGTGGCGCTGGTCAGCGAATGGAACACCCGCAACAACGCTGCCGAGCTGAGCGCGCGCGCCGCCAAGGTCGCCACCGCCGAAAGCCGCGTCAGCGCCTATCGCGAGGGGCTGGACGAAGTTGCCGAGGACCTTTCGCGCCGCCAGGCCTTCATCGAGGACATGGTCGAGGATCACCTGGGCGCGATGCCCGGTACCGGCGCGGTCCAAGGCGTGCAGGACAGCACCGCCGAAACCCGCCGCACGGTCGAGAAGGTGAGCGCGGTCCTGCCCGAGGCTGCCGGCCTTGCGAAGCTGGAAGCGCGCCAGCTGGCCTTTGTCGAGGGATTGACGCGCATGGCCGACAAGCGCGCCGACGACGCGGCCCGGGCGATCCGCACACTGGGTCTCGACCCCGCGGCGGTCGCGCGGATGAACCTGCAGAACAGCGCGATGGGCGGCCCGTTCGAGGCTTTCGCTTCGGGCGACGACGAACTCGACCCCCGGTTCGAGAAGCTGGCCAGCTCGCTGTCGCGCATGGCCGCGCTGGAACGCGGGCTGGAAGGCATTCCCAACGTGCTTCCAGGCCGCCGCGACATGATCTCCTCGCCCTTCGGTTATCGCCGCGATCCGTTCACGGGCCGCGCCGCTATGCATTCGGGCCTGGACTTCCGCGGCGCGACCGGCACGCCGATCCGCGCCGCCGCCAAGGGACGCGTCAGCTTTGTCGGACGCCGGGGCGGCTATGGCAATGTCGTCGAAATTCGCCATGGCAATGGCGTGATGACCCGCTATGCGCATATGTCGAAGTTCGAAGCGCATGTCGGTGACAAGGTAAATGCCGGCGAAACCGTCGGCCGCATCGGCAGCACCGGACGTTCGACCGGACCGCATCTGCATTTCGAAGTCCGTATCAACAATCGCGCGGTCGATCCGCGCCCCATGCTGGAAAAAGGCGCCAGCATTCTTGGAGCAAGACGTGTTCTCGAAACAGGAAAAACCGACCGCTTCGCCGCGGCCGAGCACTAATACCATGGCATCGTCCAGCTTTTCCGTCCTCGGCTCCGACATCAAGGTTACCGGCAATATCGCCGCCAGCGACGACCTGCACATCGACGGCAGCGTCGATGGCGACATCCATTGCGGTGCGCTGGTGCAGGGCGAATCCAGCGTGGTGAACGGCGCGATCGAGGCGGACAGCGCCCGGCTTGCCGGCACGGTCGACGGATCGATCACCGCCAAGACGCTGGTGATCCTCAAGACCGCGCGCATTACCGGCGACGTGCATTATGACACGCTCACCATCGAACAGGGTGCGAGTGTCGAGGGAAAGTTCGCCCAGCGCGCGCATGGCTCGGCGCCCGCCAAGATCGGCGCTGACGCCGATAATGAGCCGAAGCTCTCGCTCGCGACCTAGTCCGGGCTTTCCGACCGATCGGCGATCTCGGCACGCAGGGCCTTGCGGTCCAGCTTGCCGATCATCGTCTTGGGCAGCTCCTTGCGGATCACGACATCGGACAGCCGCTCGTGCTTGCCGACGCGCTCGTTCACCCATGACTTCAGCGTTTCCGCATCGTCGCTGCACCCGCTCTCCAGCGTGACGAAGGCCTTGGGCACTTCGCCCAGGTAATCGTCGGGCACGCCCACGACCAGCGCCTCGCGCACGCCCGGCCGGTCCAGCAGCACTTCCTCGATCTGACTGGGGAAGACCTTGAACCCGCCGACCGCGATCATGTCCTTGATGCGGTCGACGATGGCCAGGAACCCGTCCTCGTCGACGGTGGCGACGTCGCCGGTTCGCAGGAACCCGTCCTGGAACACGGCGTGCCCCTCGGGCCGGTTCAGATATCCCTGCATGATCTGCGGGCCCTTCACCGCCAGTTCCCCCGGCTCGCCCGGTGCGGCCATGCGGGTGGGATCCTCCTTGTCGAGCAGGCGGATGCTGGTGCCGGGAAGAACCTGCCCGATCGTGCCGGGCTTCTCGTCCTCGGGCCGGCCGAACGGATTGGTCGAGACCACGCCCGAACTCTCGGTCAGGCCATAGCCTTCGACGACATGCGCGCCGGTCATGCTCTCGAACCTCTGCTTCAGCGGCAGGGGCAGGGGGGCGCCGCCCGATATGCAGACCCTGAGCGAGGTGAAATCGGTGCTGCCGACCGCCGGACAGTCCAGCAGCGCCTGGTACATGGTGGGCACGCCGGGCAGGGCGGTCGCCTGCGTGCGGCCCAGCGCCTTCAGCGTCTGTTTCGCGTCGAAGCGGGGCAGCATCACGATCATCCCGCCGTTCAGGATCGTGCGGTTCAGCACCACCGTGTTGGCGAATACGTGGAACAGCGGCAGCACGCCGATCATCACATCCCGCTCGCCGCGATGCGGATCGATCCGCAGGCTTTGCCGCGCGTTCACCGTCAGGTTCTGGTGCGAAAGCATCGCGCCCTTGGGCCTGCCGGTTGTGCCGCCGGTATATTGCAGCAGCGCGATATCGGCCGCGGGATCGATGGCGACAGGCACGGGCTCGCGTGCGTCGCGGGTGAAATCGTCCACCGTCATGATCCGGGGGTCGCGGGGCAGGGCGGTCAGATCGCCGCGTTTCAGCAGCCGCATGGCCAGCCCCATCCACCACGGCATCATGCCGGGCAGGTCGCCGACCACCAGCCGGTCGACCGCCGAATGGTCCAGCACCTCGATCGCGGTGGGCAGCAACGTGCTGGAATTGACCGTGAACAGCATGGTCACGCCCGAATCGGCGACCTGCGCGGACAATTCCTCGACCGTGTAGAGCGGCGAGAAGTTCACCGCCGTCGCGCCCGCGATCATGATGCCGTAATAGGCAGTCAGGTACAGCGGGACATTGGGCAGGAACAGGCCGACCCGGTCGCCCTTGCCGATCCCGGCATGCTGCAGCGCCGCCGCGATACTGCGCGCCTGTTTCATGGCATCGCGGTAACTGGTGCGCTTGCCGAAGAAATCGGTGACGGGCTCGCCCCCTGCCAGCGCCACGCCGCGGTCGAACATGTCCGGAACCGAAAGCGGCTTGAACTCGCACTGCCAGTCGACCGGATGGCGATAACGACCGCCCGTGTCGAGCCGCCTGCCATGCGACACCGGCCATTCGGGCGGCGGCCTGTTCTCCCCGATATTATGTGCATTCATGGGCGATAGTGTGCCTTTCGCCCGCGTTTCCGGCAAGATAGCCGCCTCGCAGCTGCGGGATCGCCTTCGCGATTGCGGCGGCGCCTGCACCGCGCAACGAAAAAGGCCCGGCGCGCTGTCGCACCGGGCCTTCTCGTTTCATGCCGCAGATGCGGGCAGACCCTATTCCTCGGGCACGCCATCGGCGCGGCGGGCGGCCAGCCATGCCTCGGCCTCGGCTTCCTGCGCGGCCTCGACCGCGGCGCGGGCAGCGTCCTCGCGCTCCTTCTTCAGCTCGTCGATCAGCGCCTGGCGGTCGTCGACCAGCCGCGAGTCGGTCACGGGCTCGGTACCCTCGGGCAGGTTCTTGGACGCCTTGGCGACCGCCGCGTCCAGCTCGCGCTGGGTGCACAGGCCCAGCGTCACCGGGTCCTTGGGATTGATGTTCTGGATGTTCCAGTGCGACCGGTCGCGGATCGCGCTGATGGTATTGCGCGTCGTGCCGATCAGCTTGCCGATCTGCGCGTCCGAGATTTCCGGGTGGTTGCGGATCAGCCAGGCGATGCCGTCGGGCTTGTCCTGCCGCTTGGACACGGGGGTATAGCGCGGCCCCTTGGTGCGCTGGACCTGCACCGGCGCGCGGTGCATCTTCAGCGCGTAATCGGGGTCGTCCTGGCCCTTCTCGATCTCTTCATGGGTCAGTTCTCCCGCGCGGACGGGATCGCGGCCGGTATATTTCGAACCGGCCAGATCGTCGGCCATCGCCTGCACTTCCAGCATGTGGAGTCCGCAGAACGCGGCGATCTGTTCGAACGTGAGGCCGGTGTTGTCGATCAGCCAGCTGGCAGTCGCGTGCGGCATCAGCGGAGTGGCCTGTTTCGTGCTCACGAAGTGAACCTTTCGCATGGGCCCCGTGGCGCGGGCCGGACCTTCTTGTCAGGAGAAATCCGGCGATGCGCGGGGCGGAAAAACGATAAGGGCCGCCCCTTACCGGAGCGGCCGCTTGCCTTTCGCGTCTAGGCTATCCCGCCCATGCAGGCAAGGGGTTCCCGCGTAACGCGCCGATTCAGCGCTCCATCGCTTCGAATCGGGGCAGGGCGCGCATGCGGTCGATCCAGCCGCGGATCGCGCGGTGACCGTCCAGCGCAAAGCCGCCTTCGTGCGCGACGTGCGTATAGGCGAACAGCGCGATATCGGCGAGCGAACAGCCACCGCCCACGAACCAGTCGCGCCCTGCCAGGTGCCGCTCCATCAGCGCCAGCGCCGCTTCGCCGCCGCTGCGCTTCATCGCCATCAGGCCGCGCTGCTCATCCGACAGGTTCGCTTCGCCCAGCACGTGCAGCCAATAGCGCATCGTCGCGATATTGGGTTCGTGCTGGTATTGTTCGAAGAACATCCAGCGCAGCATGGAAGCGCGTTTGAACCGGTCGGCGGGTATCAGCTCCGACCCGTCGGCCAGGTAGAAACAGGCGGCATTGCTTTCGGGCAAAAAGCGATTCCCCGCCTGCAGCACCGGGATGCGGCCATTGGCATCGACCTCGGCCAGGAACTGCCCGGTCCGCGTTTCCCCTTTGGTGATGTCGTAGAAGCGGCGTTCCAGTGCCATGCCCAGCAGCGCCGCCGTCAGCCTGATCTTGTAGCAATTGCCGCTGACGGGATCCTCGTGAAGGATCAGCGGGGAGGGGAGTGCGTCCACCGATCCGCCTTTCAATCCATGGTCAGCACGACCTTGCCTATATGATCCTCGTCCATCCGCCGGTGCGCGTCGGCGGCGCGGTCCAGCGGATAGGTCGAATCCATCGCCGGGCGCAATTGCCCGCTGGTGACAAAGGGCCAGACCTCGCGCCGGATCTCGTCCGCCACCGCCGCCTTGAACCCGGCGGAACGCGGGCGCAGGGTCGATCCGGTCAGCATCAGCCGCTTCGTCAGGATCTTGTGCATCGGGATCTCGGCCTTCACGCCGCCCTGGACCGCGATGGTCACGTGGCGCCCGTCCTCGGCCATGCAGGCAATGTTGCGCGCGACATAATCGCCCGAGATCATGTCGAGCACCACGTCGACGCCGCGTCCGTCCGTGATGCGCTTCACCTCCTCGACGAAGTCGCTGGTCTTGTAGTTGATCGCATGTTGCGCGCCCATTTCGCGCGCGGCCTCGCACTTGGTGTCGCTGCCGCAAGTGACGATTATGGTCACGCCGAACAGGCCCGCCAGCTTGATCGCCATCGTTCCGATCCCGCTGGTGCCGCCGTGGACCAGCAGCCAGTCCCCCTCGTCCGCCATGCCGCGTTCGAAGACGTTGCTCCACACGGTGAACAGCGTCTCGGGCAGCGCGGCGGCTTCCTCCATCGACAGGCCGTCGGGCACGGGCAGGCAGTGATCAGCCCTGGCCAGGCAATATTCCGCATAGCCGCCGCCCACCACCAGCGCGCACTTGCGCGTGCCCAGCAGTTCGGGATCGACGCCGTCGCCGATCGCGGCGACCGTGCCCGCCACTTCCAGGCCCGGCGTAGCGGGCGCACCGTCGGGCGGGGGGTACATGCCCTTGCGCTGCATGACGTCGGGCCGGTTTACGCCCGCGGCAGATACGCGCAGCAGCACTTCCCCGGCGCCGGGCACGGGCGTGTCGATCCGGCGCGGGACCAGCACGTCGGGTCCGCCCCCCTTGCCGTCCTCGCCTTCGATGGCGATGGCTTTCATCTGGCCGGGAATCTGCGAACTGCTGCTGGCGATATCTGTCACGTCCACCCCTGATTCGGCGCCTGCCCTGCGACCTGCTGGCCGGATCGCGGCGCGTTCCCCGCGTGGCCCCGTGCAGGCTGTGGATTTTCCTCCACCGGCATGCGGTTAACCGCAAGGTGCATTGACAGCAAGGCAAACAGCGGCATGATCGCTTATTGCAATGTTCGATGACGATCGCCCCCGGCCGGCTGGCCACCCCGGCGAACTCGCGACCCGCCTCGCGAGTGAGAACCTCGACCCGCTTTCGCTGGACGAGCTGGAACAGCGCATCGCCTTGCTGGAACTGGAAATCGCCCGGACCCGATCCCATATGGACCGGGCGGACAAGCACCGCCGTGCTGCCGAAGCTCTCTTCGGATCGCCGGAGAAGCCGCCAGCATGATCGCCCGCGCCGCCTTCGCCCGATTGGACCGGGCCGAACAGATGGCGGCGCTTATCGTTGCAACACCGACTGCAAGCCACGATTCGGCCGCGCCACTGCGCGAAAGACGCCGGTCCCGCAGCCGACAGACCCGCGATTGCAGACGGGGCACCAGTCGCCTCGCGTTAACGCTTTCGCCTTACGTTCATGGGCAAGGTCCCATGATCGCGACTCCGGTTCCCTTTGGATAGGAAATAGCGCCCAATGCCATCTTTTGCCCAGAGCCTCGAAAAGACGCTTCACACCGCGCTCGCCAATGCGGCAGAGCGCGCGCATGAATATGCGACTCTGGAACATCTTCTTCTCGCCCTGATCGAGGATGAGGACGCCGCGCAGGTCATGGAAGCCTGCGGCGTCGAGCTTCCCGAGCTGACCGGCGTGGTGAAACAGTACCTGGACCAGGAATACCAGTCGCTGAAAACCAGCGAAAAGGCCGATCCTTCGCCCACCGCGGGATTCCAGCGTGTGATCCAGCGCGCGATCCTGCACGTGCAGTCGAGCGGCAAGGACACCGTCACCGGCGCGAACGTGCTGGTCGCGCTGTTTTCCGAACGCGATTCCTATGCGGTCTATTTCCTGCAGCAGCAGGACATGAGCCGGCTGGACGCGGTTTCGTACATCAGCCACGGCATCGGCAAGACCGGCAAGCAGGTCGAGCAGCGCTCCGCCAAGGGATCCGAGGAGGACCCCAAGGCCGAGGAACGCGCCGAGCAGGGTGCGAAGAACAAGAAGGATTCGGCGCTCGACCAGTTCACGGTCAACCTCAACACCAAGGCGCTGGCCGGCAAGGTCGATCCGCTGATCGGGCGCGGGCCCGAAGTGGACCGTACGATCCAGATCCTGTGCCGCCGGTCCAAGAACAACCCGCTCTACGTGGGCGATCCCGGCGTTGGCAAGACCGCCATCGCCGAAGGCCTGGCCCGCAAGATCGTCGAGGGCGACGTGCCCGAGGTGCTGGCCGAAGCGGTCATCTACTCGCTCGACATGGGCGCGCTGCTGGCGGGCACCCGCTATCGCGGTGATTTCGAGGAGCGGCTGAAGCAGGTCGTTTCCGAGCTTGAAAAGATGCCCGAGGCGATCCTGTTCATCGACGAAATCCACACCGTCATCGGTGCGGGCGCGACCAGCGGCGGCGCGATGGATGCCTCCAACCTGCTCAAGCCCGCGCTGTCGTCGGGTGCGATCCGCTGCGTGGGGTCGACCACCTACAAGGAGTTCCGCAACCACTTTGAAAAGGACCGCGCCCTGCTGCGCCGGTTCCAGAAGATCGACGTGAACGAACCCACGGTCGAGGACACGATCAAGATCCTGCGCGGCCTGCGTTCGGCGTTCGAGGAACACCACCAAGTCAAGTACACGCCCGACGCGATCAAGACCGCGGTCGAGCTGTCGGCCCGCTACATCAACGACCGCAAGCTGCCCGACAAGGCGATCGACGTGATCGACGAGGTGGGCGCGATGCAGATGCTGGTCCCGCCCAGCCGCCGCAAGAAGACGATCACCGCTCGCGAGATCGAGAAGGTGATCTCGACCATGGCGCGCATCCCGGCGAAATCGGTGTCCAAGGACGACAAGAAGGCGCTGGAAAACCTGGAACGCGACCTCAAGCAGGTGGTGTTCGGGCAGGACAAGGCGATCGAGGTGCTGTCCACCGCGATGAAGCTGTCGCGCGCCGGGCTGCGCGATGCGGACAAGCCGATCGGCTCGTTCCTGTTCAGCGGACCCACCGGCGTCGGCAAGACCGAGGTGGCGCGCCAGCTGGCCGACATCATGGGTATTCCGCTGCAGCGTTTCGACATGTCGGAATACATGGAGCGGCACTCGGTCTCGCGCCTGATCGGTGCGCCTCCGGGCTATGTCGGCTTCGACCAGGGCGGTCTGCTCACCGATGCCATCGACCAGCAGCCGCATTGCGTGTTGCTGCTGGACGAGATCGAGAAGGCGCATCCCGACCTGTTCAACATCCTGCTGCAGGTCATGGATAACGGGCGGCTGACCGACCATCACGGCAAGACGGTCGATTTCCGCAATGTCGTCCTGATCATGACGACCAATGCGGGCGCGGCGGACATGGCGCGCAACGGCATCGGCTTTGGCGATATCTCAAAAGCGGACGCCGGCGACGAGGCCGTGAAGAAGATGTTCAGCCCCGAGTTCCGCAACCGTCTAGATGCGATCGTGCCGTTTGCCTATCTGGGCAAGGAGATCGTCAGCCGGGTGGTCGACAAGTTCATCCTTCAGCTGGAACTGCAGCTGGCGGACCAGAACGTCCATATCCAGTTCGACGGCGATGCCCGCGGCTGGCTGGCAGAGCGCGGCTATGACCGGCTCTATGGCGCGCGTCCGATGGGCCGCGTGATCCAGGAGAAGGTGAAGCAGCCGCTGGCCGAGGAACTGCTGTTCGGCAAGCTGTCCGCGGGCGGCGAGGTGCATGTCAGCACCAGGGAAGGCGAGGACGGCAAGCCCGAACTCGCGTTCGAGCTGACCCCGGCACCGCCCAAGATCGTCAAGCGCCGCAAGAAGAAGGCTGCGCCCAAGAAGACGGCCGACAAGCCCGAGGGTTCGGCCGAATCGGACGAGGACGCGGGCAAGAGCTGAGCGTCACGGCAACCGAAACGAGAGAGGGCGGTCCCGCGGGGCCGCCCTTTTTCTATGCGGTGAGACTGTCCACCAGTCGCTCGACCTGCGCGCGGGTTTCGGCCAGCGATCCGCCATTCTCGATGACGTATTCCGCCCGCTCGCGCTTTTCCGCATCGGGCACCTGCAGGGCCAGGATCTCGGCGAATTTCACTTCGGTCATGCCGTCGCGGGCCAGGACGCGGCGGCGCTGTTCCTCGGCAGGGGCCGATACGACCGCCACGGCATCGAGGCCGCGCGCGCCGGTCTTTTCGTAAAGCAGGGGAATGTCGAACACGATCAGCGGCGCGTCGCGGTTCGCTTCGACAAAGGCAAAGCGCTCCTCCGCGACGGCGGGATGGACGATGGCTTCCAGCCGCCTCATTGCCTCCGGGTCGCCGAACACGATCGCGCCCAGCTCGGCGCGCTTGACGCCTTCGGGGCCGGTCGAGCCGGGAAAGGCTTCCTCGATCGCGGGGATCAGCAGGCCGTCCGGGCCCTGCAGGCGGTGCACCTCGGCATCGGCATCGAAGACGGGAACGCCCAGGTCGCGGAACATGGCGGCCACGGTCGATTTGCCCATGCCGATCGAGCCTGTCAGGCCAAGGATGAACGGCCGCCTGTCGCTCATCGGCTCAGCAATTCGCGCAAGTCATCATCCGCCTCGCGCGGGGCGGGCTGGCCGAAGAATTTCTCGAACGCATGTGCCGCCTGGCCGATCAGCATGGCGAACCCGTCGATGGTGCGGAAACCCGTCGATTCCGCCGTTTTCAGGAACCCCGTCTTGCGCGGGCTGGTGACAATATCATAGCAGATCGAGCGCGGCGGAATATGGCTGGGATCGATCTGCAGCGGCGGGTTGCCGGTCATCCCGAGCGGGCTGGCGTTCACCACCAGGTCGAAGCATCCGACGCGGTCATCGAATTCGAAAGCGGTCGGCTCGGACAGGCTTGCCAGCGGGGCGGTATGGTGCTCGCCCTCCGGGTCGAGCTCGTCCAGCAGCGCGCGGCCTTTGGCCGGGTCGCGGCCGAACATCACGATCACGAATCCATGCTCGGACAATGCCTTGACCATCGCGCGCGCGGCCCCGCCATTGCCGACGATCCGCGCCATGCGAAACAGATGCGGCTGCTTCAGCTCCTCCTGCAGAGGCTCAAGGAAGCCGGGCGCATCGGTGTTGAAGCCGGTCAACGATCCGTCACTCCCCCGAACCACCGTGTTCACCGCGCCTATGGCGCTGGCTGCCGCGTCGATGTGGTCGAGCAGCGGCATCACCGCCTGCTTGTGCGGCATGGTGACGTTGCAGCCGCGCCAGTCGGCATCGCCGCGCCGATCCGCAATGTAATCCGCCAGTCCGTCCGGCGTGACGTGACAGTGCCGATAATCGCCCTCGATCCCCAGCCGTTCCAGCCAGAACCGATGGATCAGCGGCGATTTCGACTGGGCGATCGGATCGCCGATAACCTCGGCATAGGGCATGCTCATCGCGGCAGTTCCCCCTGTTCGCGCAGCGCGTCCAGAACCGGCAGCAGCGGCATGCCCAGCACGGTGAAGTAATCCCCCTCGATCGCTTCGAACAATTGCACGCCCAGCGCCTCGATCCGGAACACGCCGACGCACCACGATACCTCGGGCCATTCGGCGTCCAGATAGGAATCGATGAAATCCTCGCTCAACCTGCGGACGCGCAGGCGGGCGAGGGCGGCATGACCCCAGATCACGGTGCCGTCCCGGACCAGGGCCGCCGCGCTGTGCAGATGCATGGAGCGGCCCGAGAAGAAGCGCAGATGTTCGGCGGCAGCCTCGCGGCTGGCGGGCTTGTCGAAACGGCGGCCATCCACCTCCAGCAGCGAATCGCTGCCCAGCACGATGCGCCCGGTTTCCTGCACCGCCAGCGCCTTCGCCTCGGCAAGCGCGAGCGCGACCTTGGCCGGGGACGATCCCGCAAGGCCCGCTTCCAATGCCCGCTCGTCAAGGTCGGCGGGACGCGCCTCGAACGCGACGCCTGCCTGCTCCAGCATGGCCTGGCGCGAAGCGCTTCGGGATGCGAGGACGATCATCGGCGCGGCATCATACGGGCTTGGGACCGGTATTGCCCTTGGACAGGCCGCTCTGCCGCTCGTTCACTAGGTTGATGACGGCCGCGGCGGTTTCCTCGATCGAACGGCGCGTGACGTCGATCACCGGCCAGCCATTGTCGGCGAACATGCGCCGGGCGAACTTCAGTTCCTTTTCCACGCGGTCCTGGTCGACGTAATCGGTCTCGGGCGCCTGGTTCAGCGAAAGCAGCCGGTTGCGCCGGATCTGGATCAGCCGGTCGGGCGAGGTGGTCAGCCCCACCACCAGCGGTTTCTTGAGCCCGAACAAAGCCTTGGGCGGCGGCGATTCGACCACGATGGGGATATTGGCCGTGCGATAACCGCGATTGGCGAGATAGATCGAGGTCGGCGTCTTCGACGTGCGCGACACGCCCGCCAGCACGATATCGGCGTCCTCCCATTCCTCCCACAGCAGCCCGTCGTCATGCGCGATGGTGAACTGGATCGCCTCGACCCGCGCGAAATAGGCCTCGTCCATGCGGTGCTGGCGGCCGGGGCGGGCATGCGCTTCCTGGCCCAGCAGGCTGGACAGGCGGCGCGTCACCTCGTCCAGCGCGGACACGGTGGCCAGCCCCGCGTCACGGCATTTCTCCTCCAGCCGCTCGCGGATGTCCATGTTGGCAAGCGTGAACAGCACCAGCCCCGGATTGCGCGTGATCTCGCCCATGATCCGGTCCAGATGCTGCTGCGAGCGGACCATCGGCCAGAAATGGCGGTCGACATCGGCCCCTTCGAACTGCGCCAGTGCCGCCTTGGCGATCATCTCCAGCGTCTCGCCCGTGGAGTCAGACAGAAGATGCAGGTGCAGGCGGGTCATTGCGCTATGATCGATCCTGGCCGCCGTAACGGCCGGTTGGGGGTTGTGGACGAATAGGGCGATAAATCATGGGACGAAGCCGGGGACAAGCAAAACGACCGATTCCGTCCCCGCTACGAGTCCTGAACGGGCCAGGTTCTGGACAGGGGGCCCGCTTCGCCCACAGCCTGTTCATAAGGCGAAGAACTAGCGTTTGACTCAAGGCGGATGCGGATTCGGGATCGGCAATTTGCAGTGGCCTTGCGGTGATAATTCGGGCAATCGCGACAATCCCCGCTATCCACAGGGCCAACAGAGTCCTTCAACCAATTATAAGAATCTTTCTTTTGGAGAATCATGGCAGGCCCTCTTCTCGAAACGCTCACGGGTGTGAACCTCGATCGGCGGCCGATCTGGCTGATGCGGCAGGCGGGGCGCTATCTGCCCGAATACCGCGCCCTGCGCGCCGAAAAGGGCGGATTCCTCGCGCTGGTCTATGACAGCGAGGCCGCGGCCGAGATCACGATGCAGCCCCTGCGCCGCTTCGGGTTCGACGGGGCGATCCTGTTTTCCGACATCCTGATCGTGCCCTATGCGATGGGGCAGAACCTGCAATTCCTGGCGGGCGAGGGGCCCAAGCTCTCGCCAAGGCTCGCCGATGCCTCGCTGAAGGCGCTGGAAGCGGTGCCAGAGCGCCTTTCCCCGATCTACCGTACCGTGGAGCTGGTAAAGGCCCAGCTTGGCCCTGAGCAGACCATGCTGGGCTTTGCGGGGGCGCCGTGGACGGTGGCGACCTACATGGTCAACGGCGAGGGCAGCCGCGACCAGCACGAAACGCGCGCGATGGCCTATGGCGATCCGCAGGGCTTCCAGGAGATCATCGATGCCATCGTCAAAGTGACCAGCGAATATCTGATCGGCCAGATCGAGGCCGGGGCCGAGGCGGTGCAGATCTTCGATAGCTGGGCGGGCAGCCTTGCACCCGACGAGTTCGGCCGCTGGGTGATCGCGCCCACCGCCCGCATCGTCGAAAGCGTGCGCAGCCGCTGCCCCGGTGTGCCGATCATCGGTTTCCCCAAGGGCGCGGGCGAGAAGCTGGTGTCCTATGCCAAGGAGACCCTGGTCGACGCGGTGGGTGTGGACGAGACGGTGGATATCGCGTGGGCAGCGCGTGAATTGCCCGAAAACATGCCGCTGCAAGGCAATCTCGATCCGCTGCGCCTGCTGGCCGGCGGGCCGGAGCTGGAGAGCCGCGTGCGCTTCATCCTCGATGCCTGCGCGCATCGGCCGCATGTCTTCAACCTGGGCCACGGGATCGGCCAGTTCACCCCGATCGAGCATGTCGAGGCGCTGCTGGCGGCGGTGCGCGGCTGGCAGCGGCCCTGACGGCGTCGCGGGATTCCCGGGCCGTTACATTATCGGCGGTTCCCCTTCAGGCACTACCCCTTCACCCGGCCGCCGCGCCCCGCTATCTAGGCGGCCATGCATGAGGCGCTTTCCATGATCTACCTGTGGCTCAAGGCCGGGCATATCATCTTCGTCGTGTTCTGGCTGGCCGGCCTGTTCATGCTGCCGCGCCAGATGATCTACATGCACCCGGCAGCGCCCGGATCGGAAGAGGAAGCGCTGTGGGCCAAGCGCAGCGGGCTGCTGAGCAAGATCATCCTGACGCCCAGCCTGGTCATCGTCTGGGTGCTGGGCATCGCGCTCGCCTTCGTGCTGGGGGCGTGGGGCGAATCGTGGCTGCATGCCAAGCTGCTGCTGGTCGTGGCGCTGTCGGCCTATCACGGGATCATGATGGCCAAGGCCAAGAAGATGGCGCGCGGCGAACGTCCGCTATCGGAAAAGCAGCTGCGCATGTGGGGCGAAGTGCCCGGCATCCTGCTGGCGCTGATCGTCGTGCTGGTGGTGGTCAAGCCGTTCTGAGCCGACCGCGGCGCGGCATTTGCGACCAGTGGTGATCGCATAAGCGGCAAAGGGCGATTGACCTTGCGCCGCGGCGACCTTATCTTGGGTCCTGTCTTTAAGCGAGGCCTGCGACCCATGCAGCGCTCCCGCTCCAGCCTTTACAAACCGAATAACGTCCTGCCTTCGCCAGTCTGTGCGCGAAATCCCGGTTCAAGGACGCCAAGCGGATCTCCTTAATCGGAATAACAGAATATGCATCTCAAGGAACTCAAGCAGAAAACCCCCGCCGAGCTGGTCGAAATGGCCGAAGAGCTGGGCGTGGAGGGCGCATCCACCCTGCGGCGCCAGGACATCATGTTCGGCATCCTGAAAGAGGTTGCCGAGGAAGAGGAGATCCTGGGCATCGGCACGATCGAGGTGCTGCCCGACGGCTTCGGCTTCCTGCGCAGCCCCGAGGCGAACTACCTCGCCGGGCCCGACGACATCTATGTCTCGCCCAACCAGGTCCGCAAGTTCGGCCTGCGCACCGGCGACACGGTAGAAGGCGAGATTCGCGCCCCGCGCGATGGTGAACGCTATTTCGCGCTGACCAAGCTGCTCAAGGTCAATTTCGACGATCCCGACGTCGTGCGCCACCGCGTCAATTTCGACAATCTCACGCCGCTCTATCCGGACGAGAAGCTGATCCTCGACACCAAGGATCCGACGGTGAAGGACAAGTCGGCCCGCGTGATCGACATCATCTCGCCGCAGGGCAAGGGGCAGCGCGCGCTGATCGTGGCGCCGCCGCGCACGGGTAAGACCGTGCTGCTGCAGAACATCGCCAAGGCGATCACCGATAACCACCCCGAGGTTTTCCTGCTGGTCCTGCTGGTCGACGAACGGCCAGAGGAAGTGACCGACATGCAGCGCAGCGTGAAGGGCGAGGTCATCTCCTCGACCTTCGACGAGCCTGCGCAGCGTCACGTCCAGGTCGCCGAGATGGTGATCGAAAAGGCCAAGCGCCTGGTCGAGCACAAGAAGGACGTGGTGATCCTGCTCGATTCGATCACGCGCCTCGGCCGTGCCTACAACACCGTGGTGCCTTCGTCGGGCAAGG
>JAPYSD010000448.1 GCA_029936705.1 Croceicoccus sp.
CAGCAATCCGGGCATCTATGTCCCGCTGTTCAACGGCACCCCGATCGCGGGCCCAGCGCAGGACGGCAACCAGGTCGATGCCTGCGAAAGCCTGGGCGGCATCGACGAAGGCGCGGTCTGCCGCTATTCCTATATCCCCTTCGTCAACCTGGTGGAGGATCAGGAGCGCTACCAGATCTATGGCCAGCTGGACGTGGACCTCGACGACAGCACGCGCCTGCATGGCGAGGCGATCTTCGCCAACACCACGTCGAATTCGCTCGGCTATTCGCCCAGCTATCCGATCACCTCGGGTCCGAACGGTCCGGGCAGCCTGTCGCAGTTCGTGGTGCCTGCCTACAACCCGTATTTCGCGGATTTCGTCGCGCAGAGCTTTGCGCCCGGCAGCCTGCCCGTCCCGCCCAATGCGGCGCTGATCTACCTGTTCCGGCCGTTCGCGCTGGGCGGCAATCCCACCGATCCGCGCGGCGCGGGCCAGGGCCAGGCCGAGAATAACGGATGGCGCGTCGTCGGCGGGCTTGAGCATGATTTCTCCGACGATTTCTCGGGCCAGGTCTATGGCACCTTCCTGCGCAGCACGCGCACGGCATCGTCGCTCGACTTCATCAGCCAGCGGCTGCAGTCGGCGCTGTTCGGCTTTGGCGGAGAGGATTGCAGCGGCGGCGTGCCCGGCGTGGGCGGCTGCCAGTTCTTCAACCCGTTCATCAATTCCGCACCGGGCAACCCGGCGCTCGGCCTCGACAACCCGGCCTATGTCCCGGGGAACGAGAACAATGCCGCGCTGCTCGACTGGATCCGCCAACCCAGCGGCACCACCGGGGTGGAGGAACAATTCATCCTCGACATGGTGTTCAACGGCTATTCCAACCTGTTCGGCATGGATCTCGACTATGCGTTCGGCGGCCAGTACCGGCATGTCGACTATCGCAACAAGCCGCTCAACAAGTTCAGCGATCCCGGCCAGTTCCCCTGCGTGAACGAGGACGATTTCTCGTGCCTCGACGACCCGAACGACAGCAATTTCCCGACCGGGCCGTTCACCTTCCTGGGCCAGTATCCCGCCGACAGCCTGAGCCAGAGCGTCTATGCCGTCTTTGCCGAGGCCCGGATCGAGCCGTTCAGCGGCTTCGAACTGATCGGCGCGCTGCGGTACGAGGATTACGGTGATCCCGTGGGTTCGACCCTGAACCCCAAGCTGTCGGCCCGCTGGGAAGCGACCGACTGGCTGACCCTGCGCGGGTCGGTGGGCGACACGTTCCGCGGTCCCCTGCCCGTCAACCTGACGCTGGGCGGACCCAGCGGCGTGGCCGGCATCGATGTCCTTGGCAACAATTACAAGGCGACCGACAACACCGGCAACCCCGACCTCGATCCCGAAACCGCGCTGACCTACAACATCGGTGCGGTGGCCGAATTCGGCGGCTTCAGCGCCAGCGTCGATTTCTGGACGTACGAGTTCAAGGGCCGGTTCACCGACCTGCCGATCCAGGCGATCGCAGCGGCAGCCGCGCCGGGCGGGACCGACGGCACCCAGCTGGCCGATTGCTCCAGCCCCTTCACCCAGTTCGTCACCTTCGCGGGCGGCGTCTGCGACCAGGGCACGACCATCGGCAACGACATCTCGCGCATCCGCACGCTGACCGTGAACGGGCCGGACGTGACGACGCGCGGGCTCGACTTCTCGCTCAACTACGCACGGGACTTCGGCACCTTCGGCCTGTCGGCGGGCGCGAACGCGACCTATATCCTGGAATATGAATTCACGGATTTCGTCTACGAAGGGCTTACCTTCTCGGAAGGCTATGACGCCAAGGGTTTCGCGAACTACAACCGCGCCCCCGGCACCGTGTCGCCGTGGCGTGCCAACGGCTATGCCTCGGCCTCGTTCGGCCCGGCATCGCTAACCTGGAACATGACCTATATCGACGGTGTGACCGACAATCGCTCGCCCGACGAACCGTTCGCGGGCGAAGTGGGATCGTTCTTCAAGAACGACCTGCTGGGTGCGTACACCTTCGACATCGCGGGCGGCCAGCTGCGCCTCAGCGCTGCGGTCGAGAATATCTTCGACCAGGATCCGCCACTGGCACGGCTGGAATACAGCTATGATCCGTTCATCGGCACCGCTCTCGGCCGGACCTACCGGCTGGGTGCCAGGGTCTCGTTCTGACTCCACTCCTAGCGAGACCACATGGGGCCGGTGCCAGGTGCACCGGCCCCTTTTTTATGCAGCGTAGCGGTTCAGGCGCGGCTGTCGGTCAGCGCCGCGTAGATCAGCGTCTTCAATTGGCGGCGCAGCGGATAGATGTTCGACGGGTAAAGCTGCGTCATGAACACCATGGTCAGCGATTCCACCGGATCGACGAAGAACGCAGTCGAATAGGCCCCGCCCCAGTAGAATTCGCCCATGCTGGCCGGCATCAGTGTGCGGGCCGGATCGATCACCGTGGCAAAGCCCAGGCCGAAACCGGTGCCCGCGTTGCTCGCCTCGGAAAACAGGCTTTGCGACATTTGCGCCAAATCCTTGCCGCCGGGCAGCTGGTTCGCGGTCATCAGCGCCAGCGTCTTGGGCGCGACGATCCGCGCGCCGTCCAGCGATCCGCCGTTCGCCAGCATCGTCACGAAGCGCTGGTAATCGGCCATCGTCCCCGCCAGCCCGCCGCCGCCGCCCTGGAACTTCGCGGGCTGCGCGAACCGGCTGCTGGCGCCGGGATCGATCATCTTGGGCGACCCGCCCGGGATATAGGCCCAGGCATCGACCAGCCGGTCCAGCTTCCCCTCTGGCACATGGAACGCCGTGTCGGTCATGCCCAGCGGCGCGAAGATATGCTTTTCGAAATACTCGCCCAGCTTCATGCCCGACAAACGCTCGATCGCGACGCCCAGCACGTCGTGCGAGACGGAGTAGTTCCAGCGCTCGCCCGGCTGGAAATCCAGCGGAATGGCGGCGAGCTTGGCGATATATGCGTCGCCGTCCATCTCGCCCCGCGCCAGGTCGAGGCCATGCTGGCGATAGGCGGCATCGACATTGGTGCGGTTCTGGAACCCATAGGTCAGCCCCGACATATGCGTCATCAAATCGACGAAGCGCATCGGCCGCGCCGGTGTCGGCTGCGCGAAGGGCACCGACCCGCCCCCGCCCGCATAGACGCCCAGTTTCGCGAATTCGGGAATGACCCGCGATACCGGATCCTCAAGCGCGACGGCGCAGCGTTCGACCAGCTGCATGAACGCGGTGCAGGTCACTGCCTTGGTCATCGATGCCAGGCGGAAGATGGCGTCGTCGCGCATCGCGGTCCCGTCCTCGCGCATCCGGCCCTGCATGCCGTAATGCACCGGGCGGCCTTCGCGCGCGACCAGCACCTGCGTCATCGGCAAGCGTCCGCTGTCGATGTAATGC
>JAPYSD010000449.1 GCA_029936705.1 Croceicoccus sp.
AGGGCGTGAAGGACCGCAAGCAGTCCCGTTCGAAGTACGGCGCCAAGCGTCCGAAATAAGATCAACGCGGGGACGGCCCGCTCCCCCTCCCGACCACCCAACGGGGTAATCTCTGGGTGGTCGGGAGGGGGAGCGGGCCGGCACCGCAAGCCACGGACGGATGTCCGTGGCGCACTCCGAAGGAGTTCAAGAAAATGTCACGTCGTCGTCGTCCCGAAAAGCGGGTCATCCTGCCCGATCCCAAGTTTGGCGATCAGGTCCTGTCGAAGTTCATGAACAACCTCATGCTCGACGGCAAGAAGTCGGTTGCCGAGCGCATCGTCTATGGCGCGCTGGAATCGGTCGAGGCCAAGGCCAAGAGCGATCCGGTGCAGGTGTTCCATGACGCGCTGGGCAACATCATGCCGCAGATCGAGGTCCGCAGCCGCCGCGTCGGCGGTGCGACCTACCAGGTCCCCGTGGAAGTCCGCCCGGAACGTGCGCAGGCGCTGGCCATCCGCTGGCTGATCACCGCGGCGCGCAACCGTCCGGAAACGACCATGGCGGCGCGCCTGTCGGGCGAACTGCTGGATGCGTCGAACAACCGCGGCAACGCCGTGAAGAAGCGCGAAGACACCCACCGCATGGCCGACGCCAACCGCGCGTTCAGCCACTACCGCTGGTAATCCGGCGCGAAAGGGCCTCTTTCCGACATTTCGGGAAGAGGCGTCTTTCGCCGGTCACAATTATCACTATATGGGGCCCATCCGGCTCCGAGAGAGTCGGCAATAGAGCGACTGATCAGACGGAAACCCGGACAGATCGTCGCCCCGTTGCAAGCTTCATACTCCTGAGGAATTTTCCATGGCCCGCGAATATCCGCTGGAACGCTACCGCAATATCGGCATCATGGCGCACATCGACGCCGGCAAGACGACGACGACAGAGCGGATCCTGTACTACACCGGCAAGTCCTACAAGATCGGCGAAGTCCACGACGGCGCCGCCACCATGGACTGGATGGAGCAGGAGCAGGAACGCGGGATCACCATCACGTCCGCGGCGACCACCACGTTCTGGGCCGCCGAAGACGGCGAAGGCCCGAAGCACCGCATCAACATCATCGACACGCCCGGCCACGTGGACTTCACCATCGAAGTCGAACGCTCGCTGCGCGTGCTCGACGGCGCGGTCGCGGTATTCGACGGCGTGGCGGGTGTCGAACCCCAGTCCGAAACCGTCTGGCGCCAGGCCGACAAATACGGCGTTCCGCGCATGTGCTTCATCAACAAGCTCGACCGCACCGGCGCCGATTTCTATTACTGCGTACAGTCGATCGTCGATCGTCTCGGCGCAACCCCGCTGGTACTCTATCTCCCGATCGGTGCGGAAAGCGACCTGCAGGGCGTTGTCGACCTCGTGAACGACCGCGGCATCGTCTGGGAAAACGACGGTCTCGGCGCGACGTTCAACTATGTCGATATTCCCGCGGACCTGGCCGACAAGGCTGCAGAGTATCGCGAGAAGCTGATCGAGACTGCCGTCGAGCAGGACGATGCCGTCATGGAAGCGTATCTCGAAGGCGAGGTTCCCGACGCCGCGACGCTGAAGAAGCTCATCCGCAAGGGCACGATGGCGCGCGATTTCGTACCCGTGCTGTGCGGTTCGGCCTTCAAGAACAAGGGCGTGCAGCCGCTGCTCGACGCCGTTGTCGACTACATGCCTTCCCCGCTGGACGTTCCCGCGATCGAAGGCGTGCTGCCTGACAGTGACGAGAAGGACACGCGTCCGTCCTCGGACGATGCTCCGTTCTCGGCGCTGGCGTTCAAGATCATGAACGACCCGTTCGTCGGCTCGCTGACCTTCACCCGGATCTATTCGGGCAAGCTCACCAAGGGTTCGGTTCTGAACTCGGTGAAGGACAAGAAGGAAAAGGTCGGCCGCATGCTGCTGATGCACTCGAACAACCGCGAGGATATCGAGGAGGCATTCGCTGGCGACATCGTCGCATTGGCGGGCATGAAGGATACGACGACCGGCGATACGCTGTGCGATCCGGCGAAGCCGATCATCCTCGAACGCATGGAATTCCCCGAGCCCGTTATCGAGCTGTCGGTGGAGCCGAAGACCAAGGCCGACCAGGAAAAGATGGGCGTCGCGCTCAATCGCCTTGCCGCCGAGGATCCCAGCTTCCGCGTGACCACCGATCACGAATCGGGTCAGACGATCATCAAGGGCATGGGCGAGCTTCACCTCGACATTCTCGTCGATCGCATGAAGCGCGAGTTCAAGGTCGAGGCCAATGTTGGTGCTCCGCAGGTTGCTTACCGCGAGTATCTCGCGAAACCGGTGGACGTCGACTACACGCACAAGAAGCAGTCGGGCGGTTCGGGTCAGTTCGGCCGCGTCAAGATCAAGGTCGAGCCGGGCGAGCGCGGTCAGGGCTTCGTCTTCAAGGACGAGATCAAGGGCGGCAACATTCCCAAGGAATACATCCCGGCGATCGAGAAGGGTCTGCGTGAGCAGGCCGAGAGCGGCTATCTGGTCGGCTTCCCGATCATCGACTTCACGGTGACGCTGTACGACGGTGCCTACCATGACGTCGACTCGAGCGCGATCGCGTTCGAGATCGCGGGCCGCGGCGCAATGCGCGAAGTCGCGCAGAAGTCCGGCATCAAGCTGCTTGAGCCGATCATGAAGGTCGAGGTCGTGACGCCCGAGGATTACCTCGGCGACGTGATCGGCGACATCAATTCGCGGCGCGGCCAGATCCAGGGGACCGATTCCCGTGGTAACGCCCAGGCCGTTGAAGCGAACGTGCCGCTTGCGAACATGTTCGGTTACGTCAACGAGCTGCGTTCGTTTACCCAGGGACGTGCCCAGTACACGATGCAGTTCAGCCACTACGACGAGGTCCCGGCGAATGTCGCGGCCGAAGTTAAGGAGAAGCTTGCGTAAGCAGCTTCATCGGTCTAGGGGCGGGCGCCTGATTCACGGGTGCCGGCCTCAAGTCCGCCCAAGAATATACACCGGATCAGCAAATCCAGACGAATAGAGGTCTTTGAAAATGGCGAAAGCTAAGTTTGAGCGGAACAAGCCGCACTGCAACATCGGCACCATCGGTCACGTCGACCACGGCAAGACCACGCTGACCGCAGCGATCACCAAGGTGCTCGCTGACGAGTTCGGCGGCGCCGCCGTTGACTTTGCGAACATCGACAAGGCTCCCGAAGAGCGTGAGCGCGGCATCACCATCTCGACCGCACACGTCGAGTACGAGACCGGTGCGCGTCACTACGCACACGTCGACTGCCCGGGTCACGCCGACTACGTGAAGAACATGATCACCGGCGCGGCGCAGATGGACGGCGCGATCCTGGTGGTGAACGCTGCCGACGGCCCGATGCCGCAGA
>JAPYSD010000450.1 GCA_029936705.1 Croceicoccus sp.
GTGCCAGAGCCGAGGCTTCGAGAATAGCCGCGCACCATGCCGCCGCGTCGCCGCTGGGCAGCAGATGTCCCGTTACTCCGTCGATGACCGCGTCTCGCAGTCCGTCGCAATCGGCTGCCAGCACCAGTCCGCCCGCAGCCGCTGCTTCCGGGGCGATCAGGCCGAAGCCTTCATATTCGCCATTTGCCATCGAAATGTTAGGTACCACTACCGCCAGCGCCTTGCGATAGGCTTCCACCAGCGTTTCACCGCGAAGAGGGCCGAGGAAGCGGATGTGCGGATGATCCAGCAGGGTTCGCTCGGTCTCGCTCCAGCCCGTGCCGGCCACGTCTAAGCCGATGTGTTGGGGCAGAAGCGGTAGAACCTCGCGGATGAACCAGCCGCAGCCCTTCCGTTCGATCAGACGCCCGGCGAAAAGCAGGCGGCCATTGTGGTGGCCGTCCGGCGGAGGCGCGGAGATGTCGGTGGCCAGCGGCACGACCTGTGCGCTGTGCCAGCCCGTCTCACGCAGCACCTCTGCGGTGGCGTGGGAATTGGCGATCACCACGGCGCGGCCCAGAACGCGCGAGCCGAGACGCAGATAGGCGCCGTAAAGCCTGCCCCTGGTTCCGCCGCGGCGGTGATACGACACGTCGGTCCCATGCGCCGCGATGGCGATCCGTCTTGTCCCGCGAAGCCGGGCCAGCAGGGCCAGCGGCCAGATTGCCATGTCGCCCAGTAGCGCCGCATCGGGCCGCCGGGGAAGCGAGAGCAGCCGGAACAGGACCATAAAAGGAAAGCCAAGCAGGCGCCCGACAGTCGGCGGCATTCCGCTTTGCCGGCCCGGCAGCGCGATGACCTCCAGCGGGCCGAGCCGTGCGAGCGCTTCTGCCAGGCGCATCGACCAGGTTTCCATGCCGCCGATCGCCGGTTCCCATTTGCGGGTGATCAGGATCAGCGAATTGCGCGCATCGTCCGCCATGGTAGCGTCAGTAACCGATCCAGAGATCGCCGACTGGGGGAGGGCCCGTTGGCGCCCGCGCCACGCCTGCCCACACCAGCCGCGCCGGTCCTGAGCCGCGATTGGCAAGCGCATGCTTGCCGCGCCCGATGTTGACGACGTCACCTTCGGCAAGCGACACGCCGTCAAGCGAGAGGCTGGCGCCTTGCGCACGGTAAGGGCCGGGAACCAGGAATTCCGCCGATTCTTCGGCTCCCGCCGGCACCGTCTTGCCCGCCAGCCATACTGGTCCCCAGAAGCGAACGTAATTGTTGTGCCAAGCACGGGCATCTTCGGGCAGGAGTATGTTGGCCGACTCGCCGCGGAGCGCAGCGGTGACCATGAAGTCGTTCTCGATCAGAAGGGGGATCGCCTGCCGCTCCATCGCGGCGCGATAGCTGCTGGTGCCCGCGCGGCGGTATTGTTCCATGCCCCATGGAGTCATGAACCCGTTGACTTTGCGAAAGGCGGGAAGCATGCCGCTATGATCGAAATAGGTGGATCCCCGAGGGAACATCTGCTGCACGGCGTTCGACACCGCGCGCTGGTTGGCCAGAACTTGGCGGTCGTCAGTGGCCCAGGTGGCAAGCGCAACCCCCAGCATGATCGCCAGGACGGCAAGTGCGCCTAACCGCTGGACTGTCCGGCGCAGCCCGCATGTGACCGCGACCGTCAGCGGCGGCAGCAGGAAAGCGTAATAATAACCTGCCGTATTGCGATAGAAGGCAAGCGTCAGCACCGGCAGCCACAATCCCGCCAGCGCCAGCTTCTCGGGCGGTGAAAGAGCGCTGCGTGCGATGGTAAAGGGCGCGGTCAGGATCAGCACCGCAAGCAGCGGCGCCAGGTTGGCGGCCTTCACCATCATCGGCCAGTATGGCGGAAGGCCGACAAAGAACATGTCATTGGCAGAGCGCGTCAGCACGGCCTTTGTCTGCGCCTGCATGTCCCGAACGCCGGCAGGGGCGGCCAGCCCCGCCTGAGCCGACGGCGATGTGCTGGCGATCTGGTCCGAATGCCAGGAATAGAGGGCAAGGAACACGGCCAGCGCGGCCACTGCCATGCCCGTGATCTGCAGTGCGGCGGCGCGGGTGCGGCCGGCTTCGGACCAGCGTAGCCAAGCCAGACCGGTAAACACCGGGGCGAACAGCACGGCCTTGATCGTGATCATCCCCGCTATTCCGACCAGCGCCCCGATCAGCGCGGCGCTCCCCCAGCCGAGCGGTGCACGGGCAAGGAGCGTGAGCGCGACCATTAGCGTGGCTGTGACCGGCGGATCGACCCGGAACGACATGCCGTGCTGAAGCACATAGCCTGCCGAAATGTAGCCGAGCGCGGCCAGGACCGACGTAAGCCGGTCCACAAAGCGCCGTGCCAGCAAATAGATGCAAGTCAGGGTAACACATTCGCACGCAAACATCGCAAGACGCGCGGCCAGAATGTGGTCGATGGCAGTACCTGGCAGATCCGTCAGCCAGCCAAAGCCATGAACATGAAGCGTCTGGAGTGGCGTCGTCATTTCGCCGCGCGAGAATTGCGCGACCTGGCCGTAAAAGAAGAATTCGTCCCAATTGATCGCCCTGCTGAAGATCAGCAGCAACTGAAGGACGAGCAGCAGGATGATCGCGGCAACAGCAGCGTGGATCCTGCTGAAGGCAGGCAGCGTGCGCACCTGTCCGGCGTGCGGGACGGCGGTATTCATAAGCGCGTCCATATCGCTCCGTTCAGTCGGTCGTGCGTAGGCAGATCGGGATGGCGGCCCCAGATCATCCGGGCGTCGGTCAGCCCTGCAGGAGTGAGCCGATGCTCGCCCCGTTCGATTTCGACGATTTCTCCGGCTCGCCTGACCTGTCCGTCGATATCGACGGGACCGCCCAGGACGGTGTAGGGACCGGGCACCAGAAAACGCGTAACGCGCGGCGGATCGCCGACAGCGATGTCGCGGCCTGCGACAAAGATGGGGCCCGCCACCTGCACATAGTTCTCGCGGAGCGCCGCAGTGTCCGCGGGCAGAAAGATATCGTTCTCGGGATCGCCCAGCGCACCGAAGACCCACCAGTTGATCAGCAGGAGTGGAACAGGTTCGCGCTCCATGGCGGCGGCATAGACGGGCACACCGCTCGCGACATAGCCCTTCATCCCCCAGGGCGTCATGAAGCCGTTGCGCTTGGCATAGCCCGACAGCATCCCGGGGTGATCGAAATAGGCTACAGGCTGCGGAAAGATGCGATGCACCTCGCTGATCAGCGCGCGCTGATTGGCAAGCACATCCGTGCGCTCATCCGCCAGGATCGCCAGGGAGGGGGCGACAAGTGCGGCGGCGATCAGCGCGACGGGAATCCGGTTTCGTAGTGGCTCGACAGCCGCGATGCAGGCGACGCAAAGCGGCGCGAGGATGAACACGAAATAATAGCT
>JAPYSD010000451.1 GCA_029936705.1 Croceicoccus sp.
ATGATCCGCATGCTGGGTTCGGGCGGATAGATATAGGTGTTGCGGACCATGAACTCCTTCAAAATGTCGTTCTGGATGGTCCCGGTCAGCTGGTCGGGCGACACGCCCTGCTCTTCCGCCGCGATGATGTAGAACGCCAGACACGGGATCACCGCGCCGTTCATCGTCATCGACACGCTCATCTGGTCGAGCGGGATCTGGTCGAACAGGATCTTCATGTCCTCGACGCTGTCGATGGCGACGCCTGCCTTGCCGACATCGCCGACCACGCGCGGGTGGTCGCTGTCATAGCCGCGGTGCGTGGCAAGGTCGAAGGCGACCGACAGGCCCTTCTGTCCGGCAGCGAGGTTGCGGCGGTAGAAGGCGTTCGATTCCTCTGCCGTCGAAAAACCCGCATACTGCCGGATCGTCCACGGGCGGCCCGCATACATCGATGCCTTTACGCCGCGAGTGAACGGAGCGAAACCGGGCAGGCCCGGGTCCCAGTCCGTCACGTCCGCCTGGGTATAGAGCGGCTTGACGTCGATCCCCTCGGGCGTGTGCCACGTCAGGTCTCGGCCCTTCACCTCCTTCTCGGCAAGGGCCTTCCAGTCGTCCACGGTCTTGTTGGTCATGTCAGTTCCTCAGCGGCCCTTGAAGGCCGGCTTGCGCTTGTCGCGGAAGGCCTTGACGGCTTCGGCGAAGTCCTCGCTGAAACCGGCCTCGCGCTGGTTGCGCGCCTCTTCCGCCAGTGTTTCGGTGAATTCGTGGTCCAGCGCATAGGCGACCTGATTGCGGATCAGGCCCAGCGCCTTGCTCGGCCCCGCCGCCAGCTTGCCGGCAAGCGCCTGTGCCTCGGCCAAGGAGGCCCCGTCGTCGACCACCCGGGCGATCAGTCCCATGGCCCTGGCATCTTCCGCCGGGATCTTTTCAGCCAGCAGGGCCAGTTCCAGCGCCCGCGCGCGCCCCACCGAGCGCGCCACCATCCATGTCGCCCCCGCATCAGGCACCAGCCCGATATTGGCAAAGGCAAGCAGGAAATAGGCGGACCGTTCGGCGATCACGATATCGCCCGCAAGCGCGAAACCCATGCCCGCGCCGACGGCAGGCCCATTGACCGCCACGATCAGCGGCACGGGCAAATCCGCTATCGCGCGGGCCAGCGGATTATACGACCTCTCGATCTCTTCGCTGAGGTCGGGTGATAGTCCATCCTTGCCGTCACCCTGCAAGTCTGCGCCCGAGGAAAATGCCCGGCCCTCTCCGGTGAGTACGATGGCGCGCGCACCCTCTTGCACGGCGGTGACCATCGCTTCGCGCAATTCGACGATGAGAGCCGAGGTCAGCGCGTTCATGCGGTGATCGCGGGTGATCGTCAGCGTGACGACATCGCCGTCGCGTTCGGTCCTTAGAACATCCGACATCAGTGCGCCTTACCTTCGTCCTTGGGGGTTTCCATGATCTCGGTCAGCATGCCCATCATGTCCTTGGGGTGCACGAAGAAGATCGGCGTGCCATGCGCCCCGGTCCGCGTCGGGCCCAGGATGCGCTTGCCGATCCCTTCGAAATAGCTCCGCGCCTCGGCAATGTCGGGCACCTCGAAACAGACGTGATGCTGTCCGCCCAGCGGGTTCTTGGCGATGAAGCCTGCGACCGGCGAATTCTCGTCCAGCGGAGACAGCAGTTCGACCTGCGTCCCCTCGGTCCCCTGCTCGCCCGGCGTATGGACGAAGCAGACTTTCACGCCCTGTTCGGGCATGTCGAACGGCTCGGTGACGACCGATGCGCCCATCACCTCGTGGTAGTGGGTGATCGCGGCATCCATGTCCGGCACCGCATAGCCAAGATGGTTCATCCTACCCAGTTTCATCATTCAACTCTCGATAATCGGTTCGATGGTCATCGCGCTTGTCAGGCTGTTGGCGATGATGCAGCTCTTGTGCGCACGGTGGTGAAGCTGCTCGATCTCCTCGCCGCTGGGCAGCTTGTCGCCGGTGAACACCGCGTTCGGCCGCATGACGATCGCCGATACCCACGGATCGCCCGCGTCGTTCTTTTCGACCTTGCCCTCGGGGTTATCTTCATAGCTTGCGATCGTGAACCCCGCCTTCGCCGCATAGGCCAGGAAATAGAGCATGTGACAACTGGCCGCCGATGCCAGCAGCGCCTCTTCGGGGTCGACCGCGCTCTCGTCGATAAGCTCGGCGGGCAGATAGCCGGGTGCCGCGCTGCCGGGAACGGACAGACCGCCATCAAAGCTCCAATTGTGCGCACGGCTGTACCGGTTCGCCCGGAAATCTTCCCCGTCCGAAATTTCCCAGCGGACCCTGGCGGTATGGTCGGCCATTGCTCGTCGCTTCCTTACAGCGGGATATTGTCGTGCTTCTTCCAGGGATTCTCCAGCTCCTTGCCCCGCAGCTTGCGCAGGCCCAGCGCGATGCGGCGGCGGGTGGAGTGAGGCATGATCACCTCGTCGATGAAACCCATGGACGCCGCCACGAAGGGATTGGCGAAGCGGTCTTCGTATTCCTTGGTCTTGGCGGCGATCTTTTCCGGGTCGTCGCGGTCCTGCCGGAAGATGATCTCCACCGCGCCCTTCGCGCCCATCACCGCGATCTCGGCCGTAGGCCACGCATAGTTCAGATCGCCGCGCAGGTGCTTGGACGCCATCACGTCATAGGCCCCGCCATATGCCTTGCGCGTGATCACGGTGATCTTGGGCACGGTCGCCTCGGCATAGGCGAACAGCAGCTTGGCGCCGTGCTTGATGATGCCGTTATGCTCCTGGTCGGTGCCGGGCAGGAAGCCAGGGACGTCGACGAAGGTCAGGATCGGGATGCCGAACGCATCGCAGAACCGCACGAAACGCGCCGCCTTTTTCGACGAATTGATGTCGAGCACGCCTGCCAGCACCATCGGCTGGTTCGCGACGACACCGACGGTGCGCCCCTCGACCCGTCCAAAGCCGCAAATGATATTGCCCGCATGCTTGGGCTGGATCTCGAAGAAATCGCCCTCGTCCAACGTCTTCCTGATGACCTCGCGCATGTCATAGGGCTGATTGGCCGATGCCGGGATGATCGTGTCGAGGCTTTCCTCCCGCCGGTCCCACGGGTCGCTGGTCGGGCGTTCGGGCAACTCGTCCCGGTTCGACAGCGGCAGATAGTCGATGAAATCGCGTGCCTGCAGCAGGGCGACGATATCGTTCTCGCAGGCCAGGTCGGCGACGCTGGTCTTGGTGGTGTGCGTCGATGCCCCGCCTAGTTCCTCCTGCGTGACCACCTCGTTCGTGACGGTCTTGACCACTTCGGGACCGGTGACGAACATGTACGAGCTGTCCTCCACCATGAAGATGAAGTCGGTCATCGCAGGCGAATAGACCGCGCCGCCCGCGC
>JAPYSD010000452.1 GCA_029936705.1 Croceicoccus sp.
CCATCGCATTGTCGACGAACACGCCTGCCGGAGCATCGCCGGTGGCGCGGATGATGCGCCCGCCCGCTGGGTCTGCGGTCTTGGCCGTGACGCCCGCGGCGTTGATCGCGGCGCTGTTGGCCCATCCAGCGTGCCCGTCGGCGCGCATCAGCCATACCGGCCGGTCGCTGACGGCAGCATCGAGGTCGGCAGCGGTCGGAAACCGGCCCAGCCCCCATTTCTCCTGGTTCCAGCCGCGACCGATGATCCACGCGCGATTGGGATATTGCGCGGCGTAGTCGGCGATCTTCGCTTGCGCCTCGGCCAGCGTGGCGGTGTCCGACAGGTCCAGCGTCATCGCCGCCAGCCCGGTGTCGATCAGGTGCACGTGCGAATCGATGAAGCTGGGGATCAGCACGCGCCCATCCCCGTCGAGCTTGTAGTCGACCTCCTTGGGCAGCTTGTCGCGCCGCTGGTAGAGCTTTTCCACCCGCCCGTCATCGTCGATCAGCATGGCGGTAAACCGCTCGACCGTCCCGTTGCGGTCGAAGCGCATGCCGTTCACGTTCGCGATCAGCGTGTCGGCCAGCGCGGGGGCCGGCTGCAGGGCGGCAAGGGTCAGGGCGGCGGAGCAGGCGGCGGCCAGCAGGCGGCCGGCGGGCAAAACGGGTGCGGTCATGGCGCCGGGGTCTAAACCGCATTTGCAAGCGGCGCCATATCCGATAGGGGCTTTCGCCTATGTCCCAGCTTCAGACCGACACCGCCGCGGGCGCACAGACCGACCTGCCTTTCGATGCCGATGACGTTCGCGCCGCCGCGCAGCGCATTGCCGGACAGGTCGTGCGCACGCCCATGCTCAAGTCGCTGACGCTGTCGCAGATTTCGGGCGCGGAGATCTGGCTGAAGTTCGAGAACCAGCAGTTCACCGCCGCCTACAAGGAGCGCGGCGCCCTGAACGCGCTGCTGCAGCTGACGCAGGAACAGCGCGAGCGCGGCGTGATCGCGGCGTCCGCCGGCAATCATTCGCAGGGGCTGTCCTATCACGGCACCCGGCTGGGCGTGCCCGTCACCATCGTGATGCCGCGCACCACGCCGACCGTGAAGATCATGCAGACCGAAAGCGTCGGCGGCCAGGTCGTGCTGGAGGGCGAGACCTTCGACGATGCGTCGGCCCATGCGCGCAAGCTGGAAAAGCAGCTGGGGCTGACCTTTGTTCATCCGTTCGACGATCCATTCGTCGCGGCGGGGCAGGGCACCGTGGGTCTCGAGATGCTGGAGGACCAGCCCGACCTCGACATGCTGGTCGTGCCGATCGGCGGCGGCGGGCTGATCTCGGGCATCGCGACCATCGCGCGCGACATTAATCCCGACATCGGCATCGTGGGCGTGCAATCCGCGCTCTATCCCTCGATGTTTGCGCGCATCAAGGGCGAGGATCATGTCTGCGGCGGCGACACGCTGGCCGAGGGTATCGCCGTGAAGGCACCGGGCGAGATCACCTCGCGCGTGATCGCGCGGCTGGTCGACGACATCCTGCTGGTGGACGAGGCCGCGCTGGAAAACGCCGTCTCGCTGCTCTTGCAGATCGAGAAGACGGTGGTCGAGGGCGCGGGCTCGGCCGGGCTGGCCGCCGTGTTGTCGAACCCCGAACAGTTCAGGGGCAAGAAAGTTGGCCTGGTCCTGTGCGGCGGCAATATCGATACGCGGCTGCTGGCCAACGTGCTGCTGCGCGACCTGGCGCGGTCCGGGCGGCTGGCGCGGCTGCGCATCACTTTGCAGGACCGGCCGGGCGCGCTGTTCCGGGTGATGCACGCGTTCGACGAGCACAACGTGAACATCATCGAGATCTATCACCAGCGCATCTTCACCACGCTGCCGGCCAAGGGCCTGATTACCGATATAGAGTGCGAGGCGCGCGACGGGGCGCAGATCGACGGGCTGATCGCGGATCTGAGGTCCAAGGGCTACCAGGTCAGCACGGTCGAACTCGCCTGAACCTGCGCTTGATCGTTAGCTGGCCCGATTCGGCCTGAAAACGGGTGCGCCGTCGTTCCGCAAGGGGCGACGGCCTTGCGAAAAAAGCGGAGCGAAAGGCGAAAACTGACGAAATCGCGTCTTTTTTATCGATTCGTAGTTAACGGTCTTTAATCTTTGAACCGTGGCAGGCATATAAGGCTTACGCGCGGCATGGCTGGCTTTTTCCTGGTCGCCGCCTGCCGCGCGGTGCCCATTCCGGCCTTCACCGGCCGGGCAGTCCGGAACATCAGTCGACCACCGGATCGACGGTTGAGAGGTACAGGCCCAGTTTCGTGTCCGCACCCGTGAGGTTCCCCCGCTTTTACGTGACCGCCCCGGCTCCGTGCCCATACTTGCCGGGTCGTCAGGAGCGGAAGGTCTTCACGGAACTCGCCGGTCCCGATGCCGATGCCCTCAACGATGCGCTTGGCCGGATCGGCTTTCGTCGCAGCCAGACAGTGGCATATCGGCCCAGCTGTGCCGGCTGCAACGCCTGCGTCTCGGTTCGCGTGGTGGCAGAGGAATTCGTTCCTTCGCGCACGCAGACCCGGACGATGGCAAGGAATGCCGATCTGGTCGCATCGGCCTGTCGCCCCTGGTCGACGGTCGAACAGTACGATCTTCTCCAGCAATATCTGAAGGCCCGCCATCCAGGCGGCGGCATGTCCGCGATGGATTCGATGGATTATGCCGACATGATCGAGCAGACGCCGGTCACCTCCTATGTCGTCGAATATCGCGAACCCGACGTGGACGGGCGTCCCGGGCGGCTGATTGGTGCCTGCCTGACCGACCGCCAGAACGACGGTCTTTCAATGATCTATTCGTTCTACGATCCGCACCACCCCGACCGATCGGGGCTTGGCAATTACATCATACTCGACCACATTGACCGCGCCGCGAAGGCCGGTCTGCCCTATGTCTACCTGGGCTATTGGATCGAGGGTTCCTCGCGCATGCAGTACAAGATCCGTTACCGGCCGCTGGAACGGCTGGGTCGTGAGGGCTGGGAACGTTTCGATGCGGGCAGGCAGGATGCGCTTATTGCCGCGACGGTCGCGCAGCCGCGCGCCGACGGCGACAAGGAGCGTGTCGGCACCAGCAAGGACGGCATGCCCTGCGCGCAGGACAAGTATCGCATCTTTGAAGGCTGACTTCGAAGCGGATCGCTTCGACGCCTGCGCATTCTCGACAATCCGGACCGCGACGTGTGCGCTGCTGCTGGCGGGCGCCTCTGCCGCGTTGGCACCCACAGTCCATGCGCAAAGCCTGGATGCCGATCCCGAACTGGAAGCGCTGATCCCCGATGCAGCGGTGGCCGATCCGGAAAGCTGGGCGATGGATACCGAGGCTGCCCGGACCCCG
>JAPYSD010000453.1 GCA_029936705.1 Croceicoccus sp.
ATCCGGTGGGGCTTGCCATCATCGTGTTCCTGATCGGCATGGGCGGCGGCGTCGGCAGCGTGATGCAGGTGCGGCTGATGGATGTCGCGGGCGATGCGCAGACGCTGGCCGCCGCGGCACATCACAGCGCGTTCAACACCGCCAATGCGCTGGGTCCGTGGCTGGCGGGCATGGCCATCGCGGCGGGCTATGGCCTGACCTCGGCGGGGTTCATCGGATCGGCGCTCGCACTGGGCGGGCTGGCGATCTATGTCGTGGCCGTGGTGCTGGAACGCGGCGAAAAGGCGCGGCTGGCAGCGGCAGGCTGCTGACCGCAGCGGGGCGAGCATACTGCCCGCCCCGACGCTTCGGACCGATCAGGCGGTCAGCTCGCCGATCACCTTCATCAGCGCATCCTTGCGCCAGCCCTGCGATGCATCCAGGCTTGCCGATGCCAGCGGCGCGGCGGCGCTCTTCACCGCGGCCTTGCTGCCGGACCCTGCCTTCATCGCCTGCAGCGACGCGGCCAGCGGATCGATCAGCGCCCCGTCCACGCCCGCACGGCGCAGCTGGTCGACATAGGCCAGCGCCACCACCGGATCGGCGGGCCAGCTTACGGGGAACTGCTGCTGCGGGTTGAAGGTGCCGCCCACTTCCTGCGCCAGCGCGGCGGCGTCGATCTCGTTCTGGGTCAGGTGGTCGCTTGGCTCAAGCGTCAGCACGTCGATGCCGCGCGCGATTTCCGTCCCGTAGAGATGCCCCTTGTAGAAATAGGTCGACCAGTAGCCGCCCAGGATCTGGTGCTCTGCCGACACCGGGCCGCGATCGAAATAGGCGATATCGACCGGGTCGGTGCTGTCGGTGAAATCCATGATCGACAGGCCGCCCTGGTACCAGGCCTGCGCAAAGATGTCGCGGCCCGGCACCGGCACGATCGAGCCGTTGTGCGCGACGCAGTTCTCCTTTTCGCCCTGCGCGGCGGGCAGCTTGTAATGACCGCGATAGGTGAGCTTGCCGTCCTTGATGTCGTAGATCGCGTCCGCGCCCCAGTCGCCCGGATCGAACACGCGGCAGCGCGGGCGCATGCCGCCGCCCCATTCGTCGGTGAACACCACCTTGTCCCCGCGATTGTTGAACGTGGCCGAATGCCAATAGGCAAAGCCCTTGTCGGTCACCGCGTCGATGCGTTTGGGCTTCAGCGGGTCCGAGATGTCGAGGATGATGCCATTGCCCGAACAGGCCCCCGCCGCCAGGTTGAGCGAGGGGAACACGGTGATGTCGTGGCACTGGTCGGTCTGGCGGGTGTCCTGCGTGCCGTCGCCGTGATTGCCGCCGCGCCACAGGCCCGCGATCTCGCCCGAGGCGGCGTCGGCGAACACGCGCGGGCTGGCGACCACGCGGGCCTGCGACGGATCGGCGACGGGAATCTCGACCACGTCGATGCTGAACAGGGCGCTGTTCTCGTCCCCCGGAAGCCCGGCGACGCAGCCTGCCAGCTCCTTCTCGTCGCGCACGGGGCCGGTGCCCGAGACATAGACGATGATCTTTTCATCCTGGCCCCCACCCTTCTGACCGGGCGCGCTGACGACCGAATGGGTGTGCGATCCGCGGCAGTTCTGCACCACGCCGGTCTGGCGCGGCAGCGCGGGGTTCGAGATGTCGAAGATGCGCAGGCCCAGCATGCGGTCCTTGCTGACATCCTCGTCGATGCCCTGCAGGCCGCAATCGACGCGGGCGCTGTGCTGTTCGACCGACATGATCAGAGTGTCGCCCACGATGGAAACGTCGCCCTGCCCGCCCGGACACACGACCGAGCTGACCAGCGACGGCGTTCCGTCCTGGCCCAACCGGTAGATGTTGAAGCCGTGGTAATTGCCCGCCACCATCAGGTCATTCCGAAACGCCATGTCGGTATTCGCAAAGCTGAGATGCGATCCGCGCTTGCCATAGGCGGGCTCTGCGTCCTCGTCCCCCTCGGCCGGCATCGCGGGGGGCAGGTTCGAAGGATTGGCAGGGTCATAGAAGCCCGCGGGTTTGCGCAGTTCCTTGACCAGCACCATGTTCCTTGCCGCCTTGCCCGCGTCGGCATAGCCTGCCGCAAGGCCGGTGCGCGGGTCGTCGGACAGGCCGGCCAGCATGCCGGCCATGGCGTCGATCTCGGCCTGCTGTTCGGTGGTGACGTCGGTGGTGAAGTTGAACAGCACCGGGTCATAGGCGCTGCCCGACTGGTCCAGCAGATCCTCGACCATGGTAAGCGCGCCATAGTGATGCGCGATCATCAGCGTCATGAACTGGCGGTCGAACTCCGTCCCGCTTGCCGCTGCCAGCGCTTCCATCTGCTCGGGCGTGGCCATGCCGGCCATCGCCTTGTGCCGCTCCGACATGCCGTGCTGCGCGCCGTGACCCATCGCGGCATGTGCAGCGGGATCGGGCGCCATCTCGCCCCGCTCGGTCAGCCAGCCGCGCATGAAGGCGATCTCGTCGCCCTGGCTCGCCTCTATGCGCGAGGCGAGGCTGAGCAGGTCCTCGTCATTGGTGCGCTCGCGCACCAGGCTCACCATCTCCACCGCTTGGGCATGGTGGTGGATCATGTCCTGCATGAACCGCACGTCGGCGGGGGAATAGCCGGCGCGGGCGACCTCGATCGCCTGGTCGGGCGACAGCGCGGTCGATGCCTGCCCCGGCGCGCCGGGACGCACCAGCGGCGCATCCTGCGCCAAGGCCGAGACGGGAGCCAGCGCGAGCGCGCCCGACAGGGCAAGCAGGGAAACCCAGACGGACCGGCGAGAGGATGTGATCATGGACGCTCCGAAAACGCGGGGATTGATTTCATGCGATACTTGTCGGCGAAACTGCCGAATTGGCGCGGATCGTCAAGTCCCGTTCCGCGAACGACCGGGCGCAAAGCGGGCCATGCGGCGATGCCAACTGTTCAACGGCGACAAATTCTGCTCAAAACCGGGTCCATGACCCGCACCGTTCCGTTGCGTCCGCCATTTCCGGCCCGATGAACAGCAAGACCATCCCGGCAGACCGTCCCGCCGCGAACAGGGGCGCGTCGGCGCTCGCCTGGCTGAAGGCCCGGCCGCGCTGGCTGCTGGCGCTGTGCGCGGCCTTGCTGCTGCTGTTCGCCTGGCAGGCGTGGATGGCGCCGCCGTGGCGCGTCGGCGCGCCGCCGGGGCCGGCGGGTGTCGATTACCTGGCCGCGGACGGATCGCTGCTGGCGCATCGCGGCGACCGGCCGGTCGCGGAGGTCGATGCCGCCGCGCTTCCCGCCCATGTCCGGCAGGCGTTCCTCGCGATCGAGGACCGGCGGTTCTACGAGCATGGCGGGGTCGATTTCCGCGGGCTGGCGCGCGCGATGCTG
>JAPYSD010000454.1 GCA_029936705.1 Croceicoccus sp.
GTCCGGAGGGGTTGAGCGGATCGAGCTGTTGCGCGGGCCGAACTCCGTCATCTGGGGGTCGGACGCGATGGGCGGGGTGATGAACCTGACCACGCGGCAGGTGGACGGCATTGCCGCCAGCGCCGAATACGGGGCGTTCGACACCGCCTATGCGACGCTTGCGGGCGGCATTGTAACCGACCGCGTCGAAGCGGGGCTGACCGGAAGCTATTACGATTCCGATGGGTTCAGCGCGGCCGACACCGGGACCGAGGCGGACGGCTTCCGCCAGTGGCAGGTCGCCGGGCGCGGCCGTTTCCGCGTCACGGACGCGTTCGCGCTCACGGCCAATGGCCGCTATGCCGACGGGCGGCTTGAGCAGGACGGCTATCCCGCACCGCTCTACGCCTTTGCCGACACCGACGACCTGCAGGATACCGAGGAATACTCGGGCCGCATCGGCGCCGACTACCAGGGCGAACGGCTGACCCTGCGTGGCGGCTATGCGCTGTCGGACACGACGCGGCTCTATACCGGCGAGAGCTATGGCGATTTCCCGTATGAGACCAATGGCCGCCTGGAACGGGCCGAGCTGTTCGGGCGCTTCGGCTTCACCGATGCCCTCGCACTCGATTTCGGGGCCGACCGCGAATGGTATGAATTCGAGGATTCGGGCAGCGACCGCTCGACCACGCTGACCAGCGGGCACGGCCAGCTGTCATGGACCGGTTCGGGCCTGACGCTGGCGGCGGGCGCGCGTTACGACGATCACCGGCTGTTCGGCGACGAATGGACGTTCGGCGCCAATGGTGCGCTGGAACTCGGCGCGGACCTGCGCCTGCGGGCTTCCTATGGCGAGGGATTCAAGGCGCCCACGCTCTACCAGCTCTATTCGTTCTACGGGGACGAGGGGCTGAGCCCCGAACGCAGCAAGGGCTATGACTTCGGGATCGAGAAGGGCAGCCGCGACGGCATGTTCTTCGCCGCCGCCACCCTGTTCCGGCGCGACAGCACCGACCTGATCGACTTCGATCTCGCCAACTCGGTCTATTACAACATCGGCCGTGCCCGTGCGCAGGGCGCCGAGCTGGAGCTGGCGGCCCGTCCCGACGACCGGCTGCGGCTGGGCCTGGTCTACAGCTGGCTGGATACCGAGGACGGGACGCGCGGCGGGGTGTACCGGGGCAACGAGCTCAACCGCCGGCCCGACAACACGCTGACCGCGATGGTGGACTGGGCATCGCCCTTCGGCCTGATGCTCGGCACCGATGTGCGGCTGGTCGGCGACAGCTTCGACGATCGCGGCAATTTCACCCGGCTCGACGGTTTCGTGACCGTGGATCTTCGCGCATCGATGCCGGTGGGCGAACGGCTTGAGCTGTTCGGGCGGGTCGAGAACCTGTTCGACGCAGGCTACCAGACGGTCGCGGGCTACAACGCGGCCGGAGCGGCAGCCTATGGCGGGGCACGGGTGAAGATCTGATGATCGCGCGGTCGGCAGTCGTGTGGGCGGGCGCAGCATTGCTGTCCGCCTGCGCGCCTGCCGCCGCCCCGGCACAGCGCGCGGCGCCGGTGATCGTGTCGCTGAACCCGTGCACCGACGCGATCCTGGCGGATATCGCGCCCGCACATCTGGCGGCGATCTCGCATTACAGCCACGACCCGGCGGGATCCTCGATGCCGCCGGGCCTTGCCGCGCGCTTCCCCAGCGTGTCGGCCAATGCCGAGGAAGTCGCGGCGCTGAAGCCCGACATCGTGGTCGCCAGCGTGTTCCTGCCGCCCGCCACCGAACAGGCCTTTGCCCGCATGGGGCTGCGCGTGTTCAAGACCGGCAGCATCGCCACGACCGCGGATTCCATCGCGCAGATCCGCGAACTCGCGGAACTGACCGGCGAGACCGCGGGCGGCGAACGGCTGGTCGCGAGGATCGAGGCCAGCCTGCGCGCTGCCCGCCCTGCCGAAGGCGCTACGCCGCAGCCCGCGCTGGTCTGGCAATCGGGCGGACTGGTGCCGGGTGAGCAGACGCTGTTATCCGACCTGCTGACACATAGCGGCTTTACCAACTGGGCCGCGGGCCGCGGGCTGGGGCAGGGCGCGCTGCTTCCGCTGGAACAGGTGCTGGCAGATCCCCCGCCGCTGGTCCTGATCGCGGGAACAGGGGGCGAGGAGGATCGCAAGCTGGGTCACCCGGCCCTCGGGGCGCTGCAGGGGACAAGGCAAGCGCATTTCGATCCGCAGCTCCTCTATTGCGGCGGTCCCACCATTCCGCGCGCGCTCAAACGGCTGACGCAGATCCGCCGCGAGGTGACGCCGTGAACCGCCTCAACGCCGTCCTGCTGGCGGCCATCGCCATAGCCTTGCCGCTATCGCTGCTGGCGGGCCGCGCGTGGATCGCGCCATGGGCCGATCCGGTGCCCAACGCGTCGATCATCCTGGCCGAACTGCGCCTTCCGCGCGGCATATTGGCGCTGATCATCGGCGCCGGACTGGGCGGAGCGGGCGCGGCGATGCAGGGCTATCTGCGCAATCCGCTGGCCGATCCGGGCCTGTTCGGCATTGCGCCGGGTGCGGCGTTCGGCGCGGTCATGGCGCTGTTCCTGGGGGCCGCCAGCATCCCGCTGGTGCTGCCGCTGTTCGCGCTGATCGGCGCGGCGGGGGCGATGGCGCTGCTGGCGCTGATCGCGGGACGGACGGGCGGCATCGCGCTGTTCACGCTCGCCGGGCTGATGATCGCCAGCCTTGCAGGCACGCTGACCAGCCTGGCGATCAGCCTGTCGCCCAATCCCTTCGCGCTGTCGGAAATCGTGACCTGGCTGATGGGCGCGCTGACCGACCGCAGCTGGGCCGATGTCTGGATCGCGGCGCCGCTGACGCTGGCGGGGCTGGTCGTCCTGGCGCTGTGCGGCCGTTCGCTCGACGCGATGATGCTGGGCGAACAGGCCGCCCTGTCGCTGGGGGTGGAGGGGCGGCGCCTGCAATGGGCGATGGTGCTCGGCGTCGGCCTGACCATCGGCGCGGGTGTGGCGGTCGCGGGCATCATCGGCTTCGTCGGCCTGATGGTCCCGCATCTCGTCCGCCCTTTCACCGATCGCCGGCCCTCCAGCCTGCTGGTGCCCAGCGCGCTGGCAGGCGCGCTGCTGGTGCTGGTCGCAGACACGGCATGCCGCCTGGCGCCAATGGCCAGCGAGTTGCGGCTTGGCATCGCGTTGTCGCTATTGGGCGCGCCGTTCTTCCTCGCGCTGCTGCTGCGCCTGCGGCGGGAGCTGGCCTGATGATCGCAGCAGAGGCCCTGACGGTGCACAGAAGCGGCATCACCGTGCTCGAGCGTGCCGATTGCGTGGTCCGGCCGGGCCAATTGACGG
>JAPYSD010000455.1 GCA_029936705.1 Croceicoccus sp.
ACTGGATGCTGCTGCCAGCCTATGGCGCGATGTGGCTCGCGGGCCGGTTCGGCGCGGCGCGCTTGGGTATGAAGCCGGCGACCCTGCCTGCCCTGATCGCGGTGCTGTGCGGCGCGACTTTCGTGTCGAACCTGTTTAGCAGCGGCGGATTCTATGCGTTCAGTGGGTATTTCCCCGATGCCTCGGTGTCCGGGTTCCTGCCTCGCATCGAACGCTATTTTCCCGGTACGCTGGCCGCGACGCTCAGCTGGGCGGGCATGGCGGCGATCGTCCACATAGCGGCGGAGCGGCTGACTGGACGCATCCTGCTGGACAGCAGCCGGTGAGCGGCAGCGACAAGGACGCCATCAACGCCCGCCACCGCGAACGCACGCGCAAGCACAAGGCGGCGGTCGATAAAAGGATCGCCGCCGCCACGCAGGACAAGGGCCTGCTGCTGGTGATTACCGGCAATGGGAAGGGCAAGTCGTCCTCCGCCTTTGGCATGGTGGCGCGCACGTTGGGCTATGGCCACAAGGCAGCGGTGTTCCAGTTCATCAAGGGCAAGGAGGAAGTGGGCGAACGCGCATTTTTCGCGCGCGACTCGAACATGCGCTGGGAACGTTGCGGCGAAGGCTTCACATGGGAAACGCAGGACCGCGACCGCGACATCGCAGCCGCCCGCGCCGGATGGAAAAAGGCGAAGGAAGCGCTGGCCGATCGGTCCATCCACCTCGTCGTGCTGGACGAGCTGACCTATCTCGTCACTTATCGCTATCTCTCCGTGGAAGAGATCATGCCCGCCATCCATGCGCGCCCGCCGATGCAGCATGTGGTGATTACAGGCCGCGCCGCGCATGACACTTTTATCGAAGCCGCCGATACGGTGAGCGCAATCCGCGACGTGAAACATGCCTTCCGCGCCGGTATCCGAGCGCAGCCGGGCATCGATTTGTGAGCGCAGCGGCGCATTGCCCGGCCTTGCTGGTCGCCGCGCCGGCTTCGGGGCAAGGCAAGACGAGCATTACTGCCGCTCTCGCCCGCCGTCACCGCGATGCGGGGCGGCGGGTGCGGGTTTTCAAATGCGGGCCCGATTTCCTCGACCCGATGATCCTTGAACGCGCCAGCGGCCATCCTGTTCACCAGCTCGACCTGTTCATGGTGGGCGAGGACCATTGCCGCCGCCTGCTGTACGATGCCGCGCAGGACGCCGACATCATTCTTGTCGAGGGGGTGATGGGGCTTTTCGATGGCGATCCGTCCAGCTCAGACATCGCCGTGCGCTTCGGTCTGCCGGTGCTGGCCGTCATCGACGGATCGGCCATGGCGCAAAGTTTTGGCGCGCTGGTCCACGGACTGGCTAGTTACCGACAGGACATTGCGGTCGACAGTGTGATCGCCAACCGCATTGCGGGCGGCCGCCATGCCGATATGCTGCGCGAAAGCGTGAAGCCGCCCGTCCGATGGCTCGGTGCTTTGCCGCGCGACACCACATTTGCATTGCCCGAACGCTATCTCGGCCTGTTAATGGCGGCAGAGATCCCGGATCTGGACTCGCGCATCTCCGCCTGCGCCGCCGCCTTGCCCGACGATGCGCTGGCCCTGCCGCCTCCGGTCGCATTCCCTGCGCCTGCGCCGAGCCCTCTGCCACCCATGCTGCAAGGGAGGCGCATCGCCATTGCCCGCGATGCGTGCTTTGCGTTCATCTATGCTGATAATCTGGCCGTTCTGCGAGAAATGGGCGCGGAATTGCGATTTTTCTCTCCCCTTGCAGGAGAGGATCTGCCCGAATGTGACGCGCTGTGGTTGCCGGGCGGCTATCCAGAGTTGCATGCGGAAGTGTTGACTGCCGACCGTCAGTGGCAGCGGAGTATCCGGCGCCATCACGCAATGGGCAAGGCCCTGCTGGCCGAATGCGGCGGTATGATGGTCTGTTCGGAGCGGTTGGAAACGGCGGACGGTCCTTTTCCAATGCTGGGGCTGCTGCCTGCGCAGGTGATCATACAGGACCGACTGGGAGGGCTCGGTTTGCAGGAAGTCGGTCTGCGAACAGGTGTATTGCGCGGCCATAGCTTTCATCATTCGCGGATCGAAACCGATCTGATACCGCTCAGCCGGTCCCGCAATCCAAACGGCGGCAGGGATGAGGCCGTGTTCAGTTGCGGTTCCCTGCTGGCCAGCTATGTGCATTTCTATTTCCGGTCCGCTCCGGAAGCTACAGCAATGCTTTTCTTGGCCCGACGGTAATTCCGCGATCTCAATGGGATAGCTGCAGTTATGCTGAGCGGCGATCCGTTTGACAACATGAATGAGTGTCCGCTCACAAGCAGCGGAAATTAATTCGTGTATGACCGCTATGTCGAAGGATTTCGGGCGGTGGACTAGGTCTCTCATGGTCGGCAGGTGTCGATCAGTTTACGAAGCGTGTCTGAACCTTCAGGGCCGTGTTCCTGTTTTGCCTAGTAACGATACCGGGCATCTCGTGCATGACATTCCATGCCCTCATTATCGCAGCTAGAAAATGCCGAGGAACTTCTTCCGCTGTTCTGCCGCACCATCTTCGGACTGTTTTCCGCTTTCGGATTTAGCCGTGGTGCCCCGACCCACATCATCGCGCGGCTTGCCCTTCGCCGTCCTCTGCGCGGACGCTCGCGCGCCAGACAAGACAGGTCCGCAGGCGGCTGCCTTGGCATCGCCGGGATCGATGAAGGCCAGCAGTCCTGCAACCGGTGTAGCCACGACGGCCAAGCCCATCCCTGCGCCTGCGCGACCGACAAGGTCGCCGCTGATCGGATTGATCGCGGGCTGGGCGAACCAGCCATCGACGCCAACCGGTGACTGGCCGGAGAACAGGCTGAACGTCTTGGCATCCGCGCGCACCGCAAGATCGACCGCTTCGTTTCTGAAGCTGAAGCCACCACGACCGAGGATCACGTTCTTCTTCGTGTCGATGATGATCGGATCCGCCGCGGCGATGCCGTCCCGGACAGTGAAGGCGACCAGTCCGCAATTGATCTCGACCGGTTCATCAAGCTCATCCTCGAACATCTTCTGTACGAAGGTTCCTATATCGATCTCGGAGAGTTGCACATTGCCCGTCGTAAGCGTCCCCGCCGGCATGATGATGACGATGCGACCACTCGACGTCGCAAGGCTTTGGTGAAGGCTGTCGCCGCGACCTCGCATCTTCAGCCGCGCGGAAATCTTGCCGCTTGTCCCTGCCTCTTCGGCTCCGAACCGCGCCAGCAAGGTGCCCATTGGGGTCGGGGAGAGGCGAATGTCGTAGTCGGTCTGCACCACCCGCCCCCTCGCATCGAGGGCGATCTGGTCCTCTTCACCCGGAGCCACGCCGCAGGCGG
>JAPYSD010000456.1 GCA_029936705.1 Croceicoccus sp.
ATGTAGCTCTTGGTGCTGTTGTAGACGAGCTGGAACGAGCCCGGAATATGCCCCGCGACCGATCCGGTCACCAGGATGCGGCCCTTGTTCGCGGCGCGCATCTTGCGGCCGACATTGTGCAGCAGCCATGTCGTGCCGGTGACATTGGTGTGGATGACATGCGCGATATCGCTCCATTCCTGGTTCAGGAACGCGTCGCCCAGGCCGTGCCCGGCATTGGCCATCAGCACGTCGGGCGTGCGGTCGCCAATCGCGGACACCAGCGCCTGCAGCCCCTCGCGCCCGGCAAGGTCGGCTTCCACCGTCTCTACCGAGGACGCGCCGCCTTCCTTCGCTGCCGCTTCCGCTGCGGCCAGGTCGCGGTCCGCGGCCAGGATCAGCGCGCAGCCGTCGCGCGCCGCCAGCTTGGTCAGTTCCAGCCCGATGCCGCTGGATGCGCCCGTGATCACGCACAGGCCCGATAGCTTGTCGATATGCTTGCTCATGTTCAGCTCTCCATTCCGGGTTTCAGGACGACCTTGGTCCAGTCGTTCTGTTGTTCCTTGAAATTCTTGTAGCCTTCCGCTGCGCGTTCCAGCGGCAGGCGGTGGCTGATGAGGAAGGTGGTATCCAGCGTGCCGTCCTCGATCTTGGCCAGCAGGTCCTTGGTGTATTTCTGGACATGGGTCTGGCCGCCGCGCAGCTGCAGCCCCTTTTCCATCATCGCGCCCAGCGGCCACTTGTCGGTCATCCCGCCATAGACGCCGGGGATCGAGACCTTGCCGCCGAAACGCACTGCCAGGATCGCCTGTTTCAGGGCGCTGGCGCGGTCGGCGCCAAAGCCGACCTTCTGCTTCACGATGTCGATCATGTTGTCGACCGCGAAGCCGTGCGATTCCATGCCGACAGCGTCGATCACCGCGTCCACGCCGATGCCGCCCGACATTTCCATCAACGCCTCGCGCACGTCGGTTTCGCGGAAATCGATGATCTCGGCCCCCAGCTGCTTCGCCAGGGCTAGGCGGTTGGGATAATGGTCGATGGCGATCACCTTGGACGCGCCCATCACGATGGCCGACTGGATGGCGAACAGGCCGACAGGCCCGCATCCCCATACCGCGACGGTGTCGTCGGGCTGGATATCGGCATTCTCCGCGCCCATCCAGCCGGTCGGCAGGATGTCGGACAGGAACAGCACCTTGTCGTCTTCCAGGTGGTCGGGCACCACGATCGGGCCGAAATCGGAATAGGGCACGCGCACATATTCCGCCTGGCCACCCGAATAGCCGCCCGTCAGGTGCGAATATCCGAACAGGCCGGACATCGGCTGGCCGTAGAGCGTGGCCGACATGTCCTGCTTTTCAGCGGGGTTGGAATTGTCGCAGGCCGAATATTGCTGCTGCTTGCAGTGGAAACAGCCGCCGCAGCTGATCGTGAAAGGCACGACGACGCGCTGGCCCTTTTTCAGCGTGCTGTCCTTGCCGGTCTCGACCACCTCCCCCATGAATTCGTGGCCGAGCACGTCGCCGGGCTTCACCGCCGGAATTACCCCGTCATACAGGTGCAGGTCGGACCCGCAGATCGCCGTGCTGGTGATCTTGATGATCGCATCGCGCGGATTGATGATCTCGGGGTCGCTAACGGTCTCGACGCGGACGTCTTTGGCTCCATGCCAGGTAAGGGCGCGCATCATTCGTTCTCCTGCTTGGCTCGGCGGGTCTCGGCGCGCGTCCGGGCCGAGGTGGTGATCTCGCCCGTTTCCATCAGCGCCTTGAACCGCTTGAGGTCGTGGCGGGCCTGGATGTTCGGCTCGCGCAGGAACAGCTTGGCGAGCGCCTGCCCGACCGCTCCTGCGGGCGGCTTGTACGACATGGTCAGCGTGACGCGCGTGCCCCGGTCCCCGGGGGCGTCGGCAAAGCGCACCTCGCCATGCGTCTCGATGTCGGACCCTTGGACCGAACGCCACGCGATGTGCTCGTCCTGCTTTTCACTCGCGATTTCGGTCTTGACGTCGACCGTGCGGCCTGCGGGCGCCCGGATGGTCCAGACCGACTTGCCGTCAGCCCCGGTTTCCACCTTGTCGAGGTTTTCCATGAAGCCCGACAGGTTGGAGAAATCACGCCAGAACGCGAACAGTTCGGAACGCGGTTTTCGGATCGTCACCGTCCGGCCAACCTGCGTCATGTCGCCGCCCGGCTGCCTGCGTGCGTAATCGGGCGCGTCGTCGTCGCCCCTGCGCTTGTGACGGTGCGAGAGATAGCTGCCGAACGCAATCGCGCCCATGGTGACAGCCAGTCCGGCAATCCCGCCGGTGATTTCGTTTCTCCGGTTCACTGGGTTTCTCCGTTGCCTCGATTATCGAAGCGAACGGAGAACCGAAGTGTTCCATTTTAATCCGCCGAGCCGAAGACGAAAGTCGACGAAGCGGGAAGGATCAACCCCGCTCGATCCTCACGGGGATGCCCTTGCTGGCGGGGGTATGCGACAGCTTGTCGTGATACCACAGCGGGACCAGCGGGTTCAGTTCGGGGAAATAGCCGACGACCGTGCCGGTGGGCAGGTCGTAGGGCACCACTTTCAGCCCGTCGACGCGCCGCTGCGCTTCGCTCTTGCCGTCAGGCGCTTCGCCCGCGTCGGTGACCAGCGCGACGACGTCCCCCTCGGTCAGCGCGTTGGCGCGCATGTCCTCGGGCTTCATCAGCACGATCATCCGGCTGCCCGACAATCCGCGCAGGCGGTCGTCATGGCCGTAGATCGTGGTGTTGAACTGGTCGTTCGAACGCAGGGTGACCAGGTGGAAGCGCCCCTCCGCATCGCCAACGCCGCAGGCGTTGAGCGTGGTCGGATCGGTGAACTCGGCCTTGCCGCTGTCGGTCTTCCAAACCCGCTCGCGCGCGGAATTGCCGCGAAAGAAACCGCCCGGCTTGTTCATGCGGGCGTTCATGTCGTGGAACTGGTCGGGATAGGTCGCGGCGATGCAGTCGCGGATGCGCGAATAATCGTCCTGCCATGCGTCCCAGGTCAGCTTGGGGTGGCTGTCTTCCAGCGTCGCCTTGGCCAGGCCGCAGACGATGGCGGTCTCGCTCTTCAGATGGGGGCTGGCGGGCGTGCGCGAAGAACGGCTGCCATAGATGTGGCTGAAGCTGTCCTCCATGCTGACCCATTGGCTGCCGCCGGCCTGGATGTCTTCCTCTGCCCGGACCAGGCAGGGGAGGATCCAGCTCGACTTGCCGGGCATGCAGTGGGTGGAGTTGAGCTTGGTCGCGACATGGACGGTCAGCTCCATGTTGCGCCATGCCTCGTGCACGCGCTCGTGATCGGGCACCGCCTGAGCAAGATTGCCGCCCAGGCCGATAT
>JAPYSD010000457.1 GCA_029936705.1 Croceicoccus sp.
ACCGTGAACTTCTCCTCGGCGAATGCGCGGCTGATCTTTCCAAGCTGGCCATCGGTGAGATCCGGCAAATTGGACGGACCGCCCTCCTCCTTTTCATCGGCCTCCTCGTCTTCGGCTTCCTGGTCAGCTGCGGAAAAGAGAACTCGCCATCCCTGCATCTTGATGACGCGTCCAGTCGCGGCGAAGCGCCGTCCTTCATGGGTCCACGCGATGCTTTTCTGCGCATACTTGCAGTCGGGCATCAGCTGGGCGAGGAACTGACGGACGATGAGGAGATAGAGTTTGCGCTCATCGTCGCTGAGCTCGGTGAGATTGGCCGGCTCGGTCGTGGGAATAATACCGTGATGATCGGCGCCGGATTTCTCGAGCGCCTTTGAATTGAATACGGTCTCACGAGGGCTCAGCGTCTCGAAGTTCGGCGCATGAACCGGGAAATCGACGAAATATTCCTTCCCCTTGACCTGGACCTCCTTGGCCGTGGAGAGGCATCGGATGTTGGCCAGGATCTCGCGGACGTCATGCCATTGCTCGTCTTCGAGGTGCACACCGTCGGTACGAGGATAGCTGATGAGCTTGTGCTGGTCGTAGAGGGCCTGGGCGAGTTTCTCGGTCTTTTCTGCTGACCAGCCCCAGAGGTTGTAGGCCCGGATCTGGAGACTGGAGCTTTCGAAGAGCTTGGGCGGCGCCTCCGACTTGATGTCGGATTTGACCTCGAGTTTTATATTCTGGTTCTTGGCGCTGGCGAGGATCTGGCGCGCCTCGGCAGCGTCGGTGATGCGCTTCTCTTCAGGCGGCCGATGATTGAGCGTCAGAGAATGCGGGCCGACGCTGATGTCGACAGCGAGATCGAAATACTTCTGCGGCTTGAAAGTCTCGATGTGCTCGGTTCGCCGAACGATAAGCGCGAGGGTTGCTGTCTGAACGCGCCCGACCGTGATGGGCTCTCGAAATTCGGCCGGACGGAAGCGCGTGGTAAGCAGCCGAGTGAGATTGAGGCCTTCGACCCAGTCACTTTCGGCGCGGACCCGGGCCGCTTCGGCCAACGGGTATTTCTCGTCATAGGGAAGAAGAGCGCTTTCCTGGCAGGCCTTCTTGATGGCTGCAACGTTGGCACCCGAACTCCACAGACGCTTCATCGGTTTGCCGTGGATACCCAGCATCTCGAAGATGGCCCACGCGATATATTCGCCTTCGCGTCCAGCGTCGGTTGCGACGATGATCTCGCTTGCTGCGCGCAGATAGGTGGAGATCGCGCGAAGCCGCTGCTCTTTGCCTGCGATGGGCTTGTATTTGAACTGCCAGCCGTCAGGGATCATGGGCAGGCTCTCGACCGTCCATTCTTTCCATGCCTCGTTGTAATCATGGGGTTCGCACAGCTCGACGAGATGACCAGCAGCTGCGACGATGACCCCGCCAGGGGTTTCCCACGCAACGGGGCTGATCTTTTGTCCGCCTCCCAGAGCCTTGGAAAGTTCGATCGCAAAACTCGGTTTCTCGGCAAGCCAGACGCGGCCCATGATAATCTCCCTGTGGCAACAGGAATATTTGTAGGATGGGTCGCAAAAAAATCAAACCAATCTCTTGCAGGTCAGATTTTGGGAGTGGTACCATTCGGCAAGACGACAAAATCGGCAGGTTTGCGGATCGCGTCTGGGATTTTTGATCTTTATCGGATGGAGTGACGACATGGAATTCGACAAGGTGACCAAGGACGGCGAGAAGTATGCGCTGCTGTACGCGACCGTGGCTCAGAACGGTCAGGTGAAGAAGGATGCCCAGGACGCCGGCATCACGCTGGCGTTCGACCAGAAAGAGAAGGCGTGGAAGTTGTTCGAAAACCGTGTTCCGGAAGGCGTCGATGTCGACAAGACCTTCGGCAAGTGGGTCGAACCCGACCAGGTCGCTGCGTCGAAGGCCGAAACTGAGGCGCACAAGGAGTCGGCCAAGTCGATCGATAAGGCGGCGGGCGTCACCTACGACGAGAAGACGCTCTACTATCCGCTGATGAAGGATCGCAACGACATCAAGAAGATGGCGAAAGAGCAGGGCCTGCACGTCAGCTACATCCCGAAGGCGGCGGCCTGGGTGAGCCGTGGCGGCGAGATCGAGGGCGCCGAGCGTTGGCAGACGCCTGAAGCCAAGGCGGCCTTCGTCGAGCAGGGCAAGGAGCTCATGGCCGCGAAGGAGGCCCGCAGCAAGGCCACCTCGGAAGGCATGGATGTCATGAAGGAGCGTGCAAACGGCAATCACTTCCTCGCCGACAACGCCAAGGGCTTCCTGCTGCCTTCGACGAAGGAGCCCGAAGCACGCCAGGCGCAGCTCGATGCGCTGAAGGTGGCGTCGAAGGACGAGGTCGCGGCTGTCTTCAAAGTGACCGACGAACAGAAGCGGGTTCTCGACCGCAAGCAGTACGCAATGCAGATCAATGCCGCGCAAAAGAAGGACCCGTCGGTCACGACCGAGGACTTCAACAAGATGAGCAAGAAGGAGCGCCTGGAGGCGGCCGGAATGGGCTTGCCTGAGAAGGACTTCTCGCGGCTGGTTGCTCTTCAGAACGGCTTCTTTGCCGTTCGTGAGCGGGCAATCGAGCTGGGGCTCGTGACTGACCGCCAGGCGGCCAAGCAGCTGCAGGCTGATGCAGCGAAGAAGGTCGAGGAAGGTTCGGACAAGGGCCAGGGCAAGTCTGCGAAGCCGGCGGCCGAGCAGGAGGCTGCGAAGGGCTCGAGCATGGCTCAGGCCATGATGGCAGCAGGGGCTCAGGCCATGGGGCGCTAACGCGCTTGCCGAAAGGAGGTGATCCTAGTCTCGGTGGGGGGCGCTGATGCGCCTCCCATTCGTTTCAGGGTCAAAAGGAAAAGGGGAGAGCTTTGGCTCTCCCCTTTTTATTGGTTCGCCATCTTGTGCTGCATGATTGGGATCATGCCGAGATGCTCAGGCTTCGATTGGCCTGAGGCGGAATTAGCGCTGTATTGGCGCTTAAGCTCTGAGGTGAATTGAAGCCAAGGCTGGGGATCGGTGTCGTAGCCTATCGTAAGGTCCGAAGCCGTCATTAGATGCGGGTCGAAGTCGAGGTTTGGGAAAACGATGGCCTTACTGAGCCGGGTGGCTTGCTCAGGGTTCATCATGTCAATCTTCACGGCTTCGGGAATGCCGTGTGGCAGCCATATTTTCCCATTTTTGATCTGGGTTCCGTCGCCCAATTTTATCGAGATTGTGAGAAGATGTGTTTTTTCCTCAGCATCGATCACCTCCCAATCTTCGATTGCGCTGTTTATCGATAGCATCGCGGGCATTATGAAAATATGCGGGCCGTCGAGGTAAAGC
>JAPYSD010000458.1 GCA_029936705.1 Croceicoccus sp.
CGTCGGGTGCGGTCAGCGATGCGGTCTTGCCGCAACTGGCCATGCATGCGCGTGTGGTCAATTGCGGTACCGCCGCCATAGATCGCTGGGACCCGTGGCCGTCCGGACCGCGCGTGGAGCGGCACCTCCTTGTGAAGCGCGCCCGAATGCAGGGGTTTGTCGTGTTCGACCATTTCGACCGCTGGGAAGAATCCGTCGCGACGCTGGCGCAATGGGTGCGGGAAGGAAAGCTGCGCTACAGTGAAGAGATGCTGGACGGCCTTGAGATGTGCCCCGATGCCCTTGCCGGGCTCTACCGCGGCGAGAACGCGGGAAAGCGCGTCATCCGGCTTTAGACCAAGCACCGACGATGTCTTCGACGGTGGCCGACCGGTTGGGAGTCACCTGCCCGGGCGTCGCCGAGAAGCGAGGCGCGGGTGCGGCTTGCATCACGCCATTATGATCGATGAACACGCTGCGTTCCGCGTTGACCGGGTGCCGGGTTGCTTCTGCAATGGAAAGGACCGCTGAAACGCAGGCGTCGGTGCCCGCGAATCGCTGTTCCCAATCGTCGCGCGATGCCGATGCGAAGATACGCTCGAACTCTGCGTGCATGGCGGGCCACTGCGACCGGTCGTTCTGGTCATACCGGTCCTGCGGCACATTCAGCCCGTCCAGCAGCGCAGCGAAGAATTGCGGCTCCAACGCGCCGACCGCGACGGATCCGCCACAATTGCACAGGTAGCATTGATAGAACGGCGCACCCCCGTCGAAGAGGTTGCATTCAGGTTCGTCCTGCCAAAGCCCGTTGGCAACGAAGGCGTGATACAGACCCAGCAGGTTCGCGACTCCATCGACCATGGCGGCATCGACGACCTGGCCCCGACCGGTCTGGCGCGCGGACAGGACTGCGGAAACAATCCCCAGCGCCAGGAACATCGTGCCCCCGGCATAATCGCCCACAAGGTTGAGCGGCACTGTCGGCGGTTCACCCTTTTTCCCGATGGCATGCAAGGCGCCTGTCATCGCGATATAGTTGATGTCATGGCCCGCGGCCTTGCTAAGGCTGCCTTCCTGCCCCCAACCCGTCATGCGTCCGAAGACAAGACGCGGATTGCGCGCGAGGCAATTGTCTGGCCCAAGCCCCAAGCGCTCCATCACGCCGGGACGCGCGCCTTCGATAAGGGCATCGGCATGAGCGGCGAGATCAAGAAGCGCCTGCTTTCCCTCAGCGGCCTTCAGGTCCAGCTGTACCTGCGTCCGGCCGCGCAAGACCACCGCATCACCGATATCGCCCCACGCCGAATGCCCGCCCGGCCGGGTGACGCGCACAACTTCGGCGCCGAGGCCCGAGAGGATCATACCGCACAGCGGCACAGGTCCGATCGCGTCCATTTCGACTATCCGAATACCGGCTAACGGTCCGTGCGGCATGGGGTCCCTCGTATTCCTAGGTATGATGATCGGCGCATGGCCAGCGCGCAATACCGTCAGGTTTTGGTTGCCTCCGGCCCTAACCCCGAGGCCATGCACGACCCCTGCCCTTCGATAGGCCGCGCTGACGTATGATCCAAACTTTTTCCCCCCGCGGCCGAAGCTCGCAACCGGGCTCAGCCCTATCGTCCGAAAGGGGAAGCCGTCCGCATTTGGCAGATAGGCCAATTTCTCAACCGAAGACCGTCGTATCGCCAATACCGATTTCACCTGACACCAGGCTCGTGACCAAGCCTAGATCCGCAAGGTCGGTTACGCCGCGACAGCATTGCTATATTGAAGAGGCCCTAACCGAATGACCGCCCCGCTCGATACCGAAAAGCTGCTCTCCTATTCCATCCCGCAAACGCATGACGACTATGATCCGCGCGACGCGATCATTTACGCTCTGGGTGTGGGAGCTGGTCTGACAATCGAAATTGACGAGACGAGCCTGATATTCGAGCGCGGTCTGCAGGTTTTACCGACAATGGCTCTGGTACTCGGCACCCCCGGCTTCTGGGCAATGGACCCGGCCACCGGGCTGGACTGGCTCTCGATCCTGCACGGGGAACAGCGCCTCAAGATTCATGCACCCCTCGAAACCGCTGGCACACTGATCGGCACCACCAAGGTGACGGATATCGCCGACAAGGGACCGGGCAAGCCCGCACTGATCCGGGCAAAGAAGGAGGTTCGCACGCTGAGCGGGCTTCTTGTCGCCGAAACGTCCGAGATTTGGTTCATTCAGGGTGCCGGGGGCTTTGGCGGAGAGCGCAGTCTGCCTGCGGAGCCGCAATTCCCGATACCCGACCGTGATCCCGACCTTGAGGTCGTGCTGCCCACCTGCCTTGCCCAAGCGGCGATCTATCGCCTTTCGGGAGACAGAAATCCGCTGCATATCGATCCGGAAACAGCGGCGTCGGTTGGTTTCGACCGGCCCATCCTGCACGGGCTGGGCACCATGGGAATCGTCGCGCGCGCGCTAATCCATGGCGCCTGCGGCGGCGTGGCGGCAAGCCTGCGCGAAATGAACGTTCGCTTCACCGCGCCGGTATATCCGGGCGACGACATCCACACCCATATCTGGCAGGATGGCGACACACTGCATTTCCGCGCGTTCCGCAACGGAACGCAGGAACGCGTGATCGACAACGGGTTCGCGCGGGTCGTCCACGCCGCTGCGTGACGCGATCCGTCATTTACGGCATGGGATGACTACGCGCCGTGGCGATCTGTCGTCACACGCGGTTCGGCGGTAAGACGCACCAGCAGAATCGCACCGATCGATACCGCCGAACCGATCGAGATGATCAGCGATACCGCCCCGACATCGAGACCGCGGGCGAACAATATCCCGGCAAGGGCTGGCCCCATGGCCGCCCCTGCCCTGCCAAAGCCGATTCCGAACCCGGTGCCGGTTGCCCGCACATGCGGCGGAAAGGCCATCGCCAGCAAGGCATAGAACCCGACCGCCGCGGCGTTCGAAAAAAACGCGGTAACGCCCGCGATCCAGCCCAGCATGGCGATATCCTCGGGCGCTTGTCCGAATATGTTGAGCATGACAAAGGCGCCGGTAAGGGCGATCACCGTGGCCTTCTTGATCCCGATCCTGAGCGCAACCAAGCCCAGCAGACCGCCGCCGATCGCGCCGCCCAGCATGGCCTTGGTCAGCACGCCGCCACCCGCACTGGCATCGAAACCCATGTCTACCACCAGCTTGGGTATCCATTTCACGAAATAATAATAGGCCGTGACATGGGTCAGATAGGCGAGTGTCAGCAGCAAGGTGCGCGACAGTAACGGCGGCCTTAGAATATCGGCTATCGACGACCTTCTTGGGTCAGCGGACGGTTC
>JAPYSD010000459.1 GCA_029936705.1 Croceicoccus sp.
CGATAAAGTCGAGGATCCAGTTCCCTCCGTTTCGCAGGAAGTTGTACGGATTGGCGTAAACACTGTGGGGCTCGAGGCCGCAGGCCTTGATGAGAAGATCATCATGGTTGCCCCGCAATACCAGCGTCTCGGGATGGTCTTTCAGCCAGTCATGAATTGACAGGACGTCTGGTCCGCGATCGAGAAGGTCCCCCAGGATGACGAGGCGGTCGCCGCGTTCCGCATCGTAGCAGACGCGGGTGAGACCCTTGATCAGAGCAGGCAGAGTGCCATGGATATCGCCAGCGATGAGAAGGCGGCGTGCGCCGCTGAAGTCGACTTTCGCAAACATAATTTTCCTCACTCTGAGAATGTCTGCGCTGCTTCCCACTTCTGGTGATTGATGGGTGCTTTCAATTGCATGGGCCGGCGTAATAGCCAGGCGCCTTGCAACGAAGCTCGTCAGGATCGTCGACCGGCTCGAACTCGGCAGTGGTCCCGGTGAAGTAAGGGACTGCGTAGGTCAGAATGTCGCGCTTGTCCTGCGGCACGATCTTGTCGATTGGATTCTTCCAGTCGTCCTGATCTTTCACCAGATTGAAAGCGCGGGCGATTTCGAGATCGGTGTATCCTCCCCGGGCTCTCTCAAGATATTTGCGAACCGCGTCGTGGTTGTCGGTCATGGATCTGTTCTCCAGTTGCCAGGCAGAGAAAAGGGGGCCAGCAGCCCCCTCTCATGTTGCGCATGGGATCTCTGCGCTAGCAGGACCGCGCGATCTTTATGGATGTCGTCATTAGCAGCCGGTCGAAGAGGCTCGAATTGGAAAAGCCCGGCTTGCCTGTGATCTCGTCGCCGAGCCAATCAGGAAGCGCGACCTTCTCATGTATCGCGCCGAGTTCGATTTCTGCGATTGCCAGATCCTCTAGAACCGGGTTTTCGAAGATGTCGAGTTCGAGGGTCTGCCCACTCGGCAGGCCGATCCTGTAGCGCTTTTTCATCAGCGCGGTCCCGGCCATAAGGAAGAAATGCAGGTGCGTCCGAGGATCGCCTTCCTGTTCGATTTCGATGTTCGCCCCTTTCGCGGCAGACCGCTTGAAGGTCAGGAAGAACTTCGGATTTAGAAGGCCGATCTTGCGTGACCTGACCGACCATTCTCCGGTCCGGCCCAGGTAGACTTGCTCGATTTCGTCGGCGTTGCGGCCGTACGCCATTTCTTCAGCGATCTTTCGGTCGACGAGGTAGCGTCTCTCGATCTCGATGGTCTTGTTGTTTTCGGCCATGACCTTCGACATCAAATTCACGCAATTGGCTCCCGATAGAACGACATTGTTTCCGGCTCTCCTAGATTTGTAGGATGCGGATTTATTTTTGGAAAGATGTTAGGATCGTATTTTGCGGTGGGGCGGTCAGGCAGGCTAATCCAGCCCGCCTGGCCGCTTTTCCCAGTGCGCGTGATCCTAGAGGCCCAGCGCTGCGCTGATGGCCTCGCGGTGATCAGCGCGCTGAAGATTCACGATCGGGACGTCGTGCTGCATCGCGAGCCGGATGGCCTGCCCAGTGCCGCCGGTCGGCCCGCCGTCTACGGTCCAGCAAATCACGACGTCCGTGAGGCGATCGAGTTTAGGGCCGAGCACCTGCGGACCGTTACGGGCGTGAAGCTTGCGAGCGCCTTCTCCGCAACGGTCCCAGGCAGGGTGCGTCGTGGACGCGATGTCCATAGCACGGTCGAGGACGCTGCCGGTGATGACGATCGGGGCACCTGGGCCGCGGCTCGGACGCGAGCGGCCAAGCATGCGTTCGACGTCGACATCGCCGCCACCGATCTTCGGCTTGAAGCCGGGCCAAGGATGAAAGATCTCGCAGAGGCTTGCATCCGACCAGCCCGCTTCGAAGGCAATGTCCGCCCCGCCGGCGCCGCCCGAGCGAAGCCGGGCTTTACGGGATTCGAGCGCGCGGCCGATGCGCGTCATGAGGGCGAGGATATCGGCCGGCGTTTCGCGCGACCCAATGCCGGTTACGACCAGGTCTTTTTTCGACAGGACCTGCGCGATCCGGTCCGCGACCGACACCGACGAAGCTGCGAGTGCGTGAGCAAGTTTCGACATGACTTTTCCACCTTCTTTGCCAGAACCGGCAAAGCATCTGAAATCGTACCCTACCCACTTTCGCCCTGGCTAGAGGAGAACCATCTGCTGAGATTCGATGCAGTGGGTCCACCTTAAGTACCCCGCCCTGTAGCGGAACGCCCCCCGCTCGATGCCAGCGATAAGAATGGCAATCTGATCGACTACCTGAAGGCTATGATCGAGATTGATCTGTCCGTTGCTCGGCGGAGCCTTGTCGAGGAAGTCGTCAAGCTTGGTGTCGCTGCCGGCCGCCAGGCGAACGCCAACGAGATCTGCAATGGCGTGCGCCTGTTTCACCGTTACATGGCCAGTGCCGGGATTGGCGGCGTCCTTTTTTGGACCATAACGCAGACCATAAGAAACTGCGGCTAGCAGGTTCTCGTTCGTGGTGAACCGCCTCGTCTCGATGAGCTCATCAAAATGACCGGACGAGATGAGGTCAACCGCATGCCACCATTGAGCGTAGTTGTGCCGGTATTTGATCTTCGAGGCGGCCTCGAAGCCAATCTTCCGGGAGAGAAGTTTTTCAATCTTCGTGACGAAAGGATGGGCCGATAGCTGGGGGTGCATGAGGGACAAGCAGCGATCGACTGGCTTCCCATCTTCGTCATAGCTCGGGGAGCCGAAGGCTATCGGAAAGCGCATCATTCTCGAGGGAAGGTTCCATGGTGCATCCTTGCCCACGTCGTCTGCCGTGAGGGCGCCATTCATATCGAGTATGGCGACATTGGGGGCCAGGCCGAGTTCAACGAGGCGATGCCCGAGCTCGTCGGGATGTTCTGCAAAATCGATCATGCGTTCGCTCCGAAGGTGTGATTGACCGCGTGACACGATGCCTGGATGTCAGATGCGCAATTGCTGCGGTCCAACGGCTGCAGGATATGATCGCTCATCTGCTTTTCCCCATCTCTTCAATCAACGAAGGATAGGCCGGATGACGAACCCATTCTCTTACGGCGCTGGGCATGCCAGCGCGCACGGGTTCCGGTTTTTTGGTGAAGAGGCTCTGCCATTCGTGGATCGCCAGAGGATCGAGGCCGAATTGATCAGCGGTCGCATCGATCAGATATCCTTCGCGGTGAAGCATAACAAAGTGCTGGGAGTGGTGGCGGGCGTAGAGAGGAACGACAGGCAAAGCCTCGATCCTCAGCTCGCCCTTCGCGACTGTCCAAAGATGCGCTGCAACCCCAGACCTACGCTG
>JAPYSD010000011.1 GCA_029936705.1 Croceicoccus sp.
GCCCTCCACGATCACGCGGTCGCCGCGCTGCAGCCGCCCGTCGAGGAATGCCAGCCCCTCGCGCCGGGCGGTGATGGTGACGGGGACGCGGCTGGCCTTGCCGTCGCGCACGACGAAGATGTGCGAACCCTCGCCGCCCCACACGATGGCCTGTTCGGGCACGGCGGGGCTCGGCTCCCCGCGGCGGTCGACGGTGACGCGAAAGCTCATTCCCGGGCGCAGCCGGTCGTCAGGGTTCGACACCGCCGCGCGGACGATGAAATCGCGGCTGTCCTGCGCCACGCGGCTGTCGGTGGCGACGATCCTGGCCTGCACCTGCCGGTCGGGCTCGGCAAAGGGCGTGACCTGCACCGTCTCACCCGGTCGCAGCGTGCTGAACACGGTTTCGGGCGCCGAAAAGTCCACGAACAACGTGCTGCGCTTGTCCAGCTGGGCGATGGCGGTGGAATCGTTCACCCGGTCGCCCACGTCGATCTCGGTCAGGCCGATATGACCCGAGAATGGCGCCCGGATGGTCCGGTCGGCCAGCTCGGTCTTGGCCTGCTGCAGCGCCACGCGCGCCGATGCCCGCGCGGTTTCGCCCGCCTCGATCTGGCTTTCGGAAATCGCGCCCGTATCCTCGATCCGGCGATAGCGCCCCAGCAGCTGGTCCGCCTCGCGCAATTGCACCTCGGCCGCGTCCACCGCCAACTGCTCGCGCCGGGAATCCAGCTGGAGGAGCGGCTGGCCCTTGCGGACGTAGTCGCCCGCCGTGAACATCACGCGCGTCACCCTGCCGCCGGTCTCGGGAAACAGCTCGGCGCTGGTCGATGCGCGGGCAGAGCCGATCATCTCGGTCTCGACGTTGCGGGGAACGAATTGCAGCGGCTCGGCGATGACCGGAATCGGGTCGGGGGTGCGATCGGCTTCCTGACCGGAACAACCGCCCACGAAAACAAGGGCGAGGACACAGAGTAGCCGGACAGCGCAATGATTCATCGGGACTGCATAACCGCGTGCCGCCATTAGCAAAAGCGCTGTCTATGACCCTTTGGGGCATATCGCGCCCGCAGCTGCCGGACTGGCCGTGCGGCGGCGCTATGTCGTGCGCAGCGGCGATGGTGCAAGCGCTTGCGCGCGGCGCATCGGCTGCCGCTGCAGATAGGTCAGCGATCGCCACAACCATTCCAGAGGGCCGAAGCGGAAATTGCGCAGCCACACGGCGCTGAACGCCATCTCTGCCGCCGCGATGGCCAGCACGATCAGGTAAAGCTCGTACCGCTCGAACCGGCCGTAAAGCCCGAACCCGAAATCATAGAACAGCGCCACGCAGATCACCGTCTGCGCGATGTAATTGGTCAGCGCCATCTGCCCCGCCGCGGCAAACCAGCGCTGCAACCGTTTCAGCAGCCCCAGCCTGACCACGCACATCACCAGCCCCACATGGCCGAACACCATCGCCAGCCGGCTGATCTGATAGGTCCGCCCCGCCGCGGCGGACCCAACCGGGCCGTATTCGCCCGCCTGCAGCAGGCCTAGCTCGTAGATGCCGAGCGGTATGCCAACGGCGTAGCCCGCCGCCATCATCACCGCGTAGAACCGCGTGCTGCGCGCCGCGGACAGCACGCCCCATTTCAGCATGGCCATGCCGATCAGCATGAAGGGCGCCATGTCGAACGCCAGCCAGAACGGCGCATTGACCCACTGGAATTCGAAGCTGAACGGCAGCTGCCCCTGCACCGCATTCAGATAGGACCCTCCGTGCCAGTCCGCGAACATGGCGTTCGTTTCCTCGGTGGGGATATATTCGGCGCTCGTTTCCTTCCAGCTGTCCAGCGCCGCGCGCTGATCCTCGCCCAGCGTTCCGCCGTCCGCGACGATGGCCTGCGCCTCGGCGGCGGCCTGCGCCTTGTCGAGCGTGTCGTGATACGCCATGCCCAGCTTGACCGCGGCGAGCGCGAGGATGGCGATGCCGATGCCGAACTGCCAGCGCGCGGGCACCTTGCGCAGCACGAACAACCCGAATCCGCAGATCGCATAGGCGAACAGGATCTCCCCCGGCCAGAGCAGGAAGCTCCAGTGGATGAAGCCGAAAAGGCCCAGCCAGCTCATCCGCCGGAAATAGATGTCGGCGGCCGACACGCCCGCACCTGCGCGTTCCATGCGGTCCGTCAGCAGCACGATGCCCGCGCCGAACAGCATGGAGAAGATGCCGCGCATCGTCCCTTCGAAACCGACGTTCATGATCTCGAACAAGCGCAGGTTCAGGCCCGTCGCACCGCCCGCCGCCAGCGGATTGCCATAGGCCTGCCAGATGAGGCCGAAGGCCGAGATGTTCATCAGGAGAATGCCGAACACGGCGATGCCGCGCAGGATGTCGAGCGAGTCGATACGCTCCGTCCGGGCGACGGGCGCGGCAGGCATGTCCGCAAGGGCGGTACCGATCATCGAAGACCCCCTCCCCGAGGCAGCGCAACGATCGCGACCGAATGCTGCCAGCGCCGCCCCCGGTTACCGGCGCTGCAGGCGGCACGCTACGCGCAGTCGCGCGGCGTGGCAAATACCGATGTTCGGCCCGATCCAGGGCCAAACCGGATATTACCCTTGACGCTTTGCGTAACATCGATAGGCTGCATGTCACAAATTCAAGAATCCATCGTGGGAGAGTGTCAGCAACCGTAACGCCGGTCTTTTGACCGGCGCCAGGGAGACTCTTCGATGATCGTCACGCGCGTCGCACCTGCCGCTTCACGAATTGCCAGCACTATCGCCGCATCGAAGCGGTTGGCCCCGCGGGCTCGCCAGGCGGCGGTCGTCGGCCTTGCGCTGGCGGGCATGTCGGCGGCACCGGCCCGCGCGGCGGACGAACCCAGCACGCGGCTGGTGAAATGCGGGGCGCAAAGCTGCCTGCAAGTGTCCGGACACCGCGCCAACCCTGCCTCTGCCGTGCGCATCAACGGCCGCCTGGTGCATGTCGAGGGAGCAAACGGCTGGAAAACCCGCCTCCCGCTCGAGACGCTGCGCGAATCGACCGCACCGCAGGCCCGCACGATCAAGGTCTCACTTCACGACACCGCAGACCGCGCCAGCAGCGTCGAGCATGTCGATCTGCCGATCGGGCTTCTTGGCAATTCGGCCAATCTCGGCTCGCTCGAGGTACGCGCGCCGCTGACCATGCCCTGACCGGGTCTGCCCCGATGAAATGGCGCCGAAGGGCGCGAAATCCTGCGAATTCTTGCAACCTGCCCCGCGCCGCCCTATGTGCAGGGCTGGCCGCCGGAGAGCGGTGCAATACATTCGCAGGAGACGATCATGAAGAAAGGCCTTTTGGCCCTGGCCGCTTGCGCCATGGCAAGTTCGGCTGCAGCCGCCACCAACGATCCCTTTGTCGAGGATACCGCGACGCTTCGGCTCGACGGGCTCGACCTGTCGACCGTGGATGGTCAGCAGCGCCTGGCGATCCGCATGGACGATGCCGCACGCGCAGTCTGCGGCGAACAGCTGGCACAGGTACACCTGGCGGTTGCCGCCCAGGCACGCGAATGCCAGACCGCGGTCAAGGCGGATATCCGTTCGCAGATCGAGGAGCGCATGGCTGCCAAGGCAACGCCGACAAGGCTTGCGTCCAGCCGCTGATTTTCCGGCAGCTTGCCCGGTCCGCCATGCGGGCCGGGTAGCCGCTTTGCCCCCATCTTGCGATTGCCTGGGGCCGGCTTAGTTCATACGGTGGCCGGCATGGTCATTCGTCTATCCAGCTGTTCCCCCGCATCGAGTGCATGGCCGGGGCGGAACGCATCTTCCACCCACTTCACGACTTTCGCATGACGCATGGCGCGCAAGCACGGGCGGCGCTCAAGCGCGGCGACCTGAACGCCGCGGCGAATGCCGCCAAGGCGCTGGCCACGGCGGAACCCGACCGGCCCGAAGGCTATTTCCTGCTGGGCATCGTCGCGGCCGAGGCAGGCCAGATCGCCAAGGCCATTCCCCTGATCCAGGCGGCGATCGACCGCGAACCGCAGGCGGAATATTGCGCCCAGCTTGCCCGCCTGCTGATCCTGCTGCGCCGCGACGGCGAAGCGGCCGAAGCCGCGCGCAAGGCGATGGCGCTCGAACCGCAGGATGCGCGAACCCTCGACACCATTGGCTGCGTCCTGGCGCGGCTTGGCGATCACGAAGCGTCCATCGCCCCCTTCACCGCCGCGGTGGAGGCGCAGCCGGACAACCTCGACTATCGCTACAACCTGGCAGCGGCGAGCGGGTTCACGGGCCGGAACGAGGATGCGCGCGCGCATTACGAAGCGATTTTGGCGGCGGACCCCGGCAATGCCCGCGCTCATTACGCGCTCGCCATTCTGTCGCGGCAGTCGCGTCAGGCCAATCACGTACCCCGGCTGAAAACCGCCCTTGCCAGCGCCGATCGCGCCGAGGATGCGCTGCGCATCCGCTATGCACTGGCCAAGGAACTGGAAGACATCGGCGATGCGGAGGCGTTCGATCATCTCTCTGCTGCCAATGCACAGCACAAGCGCAAGCTCGGCTATGACTTCGCGCAGGACGAAGCGATCTTCGACGCGATCGAGAGCCTGTTCGCGGGCGGCTCGCTCGCACAGGGTGCCGGCAAGTCCGATCACTCGCCCATCTTCGTCGTCGGCATGCCGCGCACCGGCACGACGCTGGTCGACCGCATCCTGTCGTCGCACCGCGATGTGACCTCTGCGGGCGAGCTTCAGGCGATGCCGCTGGCAGTCAAGCGACTGGCGGGCACACGTTCGCGCACCATCATCGACCCGGACACGATCGCGGCCAGCGGCGGGATCGATCCCGCCGCCATCGGCGAGGCCTATCTGAAGCAGGCCAACCATCACCGCGTGGATTCGTCACCGCGCTTTACCGACAAGCTGCCAGCCAATTTCCTTTACGTGGGGCATATCGCGCGGGCCCTGCCCGATGCGCGCATCGTATGCCTGCGGCGCAATCCGATGGACACGGTCTGGAGCAACTACAAGAACCTGTTCGCCAGCCAGTCCGCCTATTACGCCTATTCCTACGACCTGATGGACATCGCCCGCTATTACGCGCGCTTCGACCGGCTGATGGCGATGTGGGACCGCCTCTATCCGGGGCGTGTGCTGCAATTGTCCTATGAAACGCTGGTGGCGGAGCAGGAGGCGCAGACCCGCAGCCTGCTTGCCCATTGCGGGCTCGACTGGGACGAGGCCTGCATTTCGTTCCACGAAAACACCGCCGCCGTCGCGACGCCCAGCGCCGCGCAGGTGCGTCGGCCGCTCAATGCCGATGGCGTGGGCAAATGGCGCACGCACCGCGCAGGGCTCGAGCCGGTTCGGCGCTGGCTGGCCGAACAGGGTTTCGACGTCCCAGCATAGAAAAAGCCGCCTGCCCGGACGGGGCAAGCGGCTCCTTCCTCTCCACGCCTGCGATCAGAAGCGGATGCGGCCCTCGACCCCGACAGTCCGCGGGTTCATCACCACCTGGCGGTAGTAGCGCACCGCGACACCGTCGTTGACGCCGATGCGCGACCTGTCGTTCGCGACCGAAACGACCGCGAACTTGTCGAAGATATTGTCCGCGAACACGCTGACGCTGAAACGATCGTTGTCATAGCCGAGCGAAGCGCGGTGGGTGACGAAGCTCGGCAGCTTGTCGCCATAGGCGCGGTCCCAGCCCAGACGCGTGACCACGTTGCCGCGATACACCGCGGTCCAGTTGGCCGTGATGTCCCCTTCTGGCAGCGGCATGATGTAGGTCGCCCCCAGCGTACCCGAATTCTTGGCCGAACCCGGCAGGCGATCGCCGTCCATCGCGTCGAGCTGGACGAAGCGATTGGAATAGTCGCCCGGCGTCTCGCGAATGGTCAGGATCCCCGGAACGTCCTCAGTCAGCTTCGCATCGGTATAGGAATAGGTGCCCTGGATCGACAGTTCGGGCATCGGCCGAAGCTGGAACGAGGTTTCGAAGCCCTTCGACTTCGCAGAGCCGCCATTCACCGTGATGCCGGTCGCGCCGTAGAGCGTGGCCGAATCCACCTGGATGCCGTCCCATTCGATGTGGAAGACGTTGAAGTTGAACGTCAGCATCCGGTCGAGCAACTGGGTGCGGATACCGATGTCGATGTTCTTGGTCTCGTCCGGGCCGTACTGCAGCTCGTCCGGCAGGGCGCAGATGATCTGCTGGCCCGGCTGGACATCGGCGGGGCAAGGTGCGACCCGGTTCGGACCGCCGATGCGATAGCCCTTGCTGTACGTACCATAGAGCAGGATGTCGGGCGTGAATTCGAACGAGGTGTTGAACTTCCACACCCAGCCGTCCTGCCCGGCCTCGCCGCCATTGGCGGGCAGGTCGTAGGGGCTGAGCGGATCGCCCAGCACCGGCAACGCGGCAGCGCCCGAAATCTCGGAGTCGTAATCGAAATAGCGCGTGCCCGCCGTCACCTGCCACTGCGGGATGATCTGGAACGTCGCCTCGCCGAAGACCGCCTTCTCGGTCACCTTCGAAGTGATGTAGCTGACATATTCCAGCGCCTCGGGGTTGGTGTCCGGATCCACCCAGGGGTGGTTCGGAATCCGCTCGGCATAGTCGCTCTGGTACTTGTTCTCATTGTAGAAACCGCCAAGCACCCAGCTGAGCGGACCGCCGTGGCGCGACACGAAGCGGACCTCGCCGTTCCACTGCTCGCGCTTGGTTTCGGAGTCGGTGTAGCCCGCGAACGCCGGGAACAGCTCGTAGTCGTAGTCGAGGTCGAGCAGCAGGTCGGTGACGTCGCTCTGGTTCGTGGTGTTCACCTCGGTATAGGCGCCGGTGGCGACGATATCGAAGATGTCCGCGACATTGGCGTTCACCTCGGCGCTGGCAAGATGCGCCTGGCGGCTCGTCGGCTCGATGAAGCGGCTGGCGTTCTCGTACTTGCCGGTGCCCAGCACGCCGAAGCTGTTCGCCTGCGAACCGTCGGTATCGGTCTTCTGATAGGCATAGGTCAGGATCAGCTTCAGGTCTTCGCTGGTCTGCAGCAGCAGCTGGTTGCGGCTGGTGAAGGTCCGCTCGAAATTGACGTCTTCCTGCCGCTTGAGGTCGGTGGCGAAATCTTCGCGGTCGACGCCGCCCGTCCCGCTGGGCTGCGGCAGCGACACGCCCGGCTCGCGCACGATGCGGGTATAGTCGATGAAGCCCGGATCGAAGTAATAGCCGGTTGCCGTGCGGAACGCGACATGGTCGCGCACGATCGGCACGTTGAGCATGAAATCGCCCTGGTAGCCGAAGTCGTCGCTGTGCGACTTGGTCGTGCCGCGAACATGGACCTCGCCCTCGATCATGTCGGTGTTCGGACGGTTCGGGATGTAGCGGATCGCACCCGCCAGCGTGCCGAGGCCGTAGAGCGTGCCCTGCGGGCCGAGCAGCGTCTCGACACGGTCGATGTCGATCAGCTTGAAGTCGTAATACAGCGGCGTCTCGCCCAGGTAGATGCCCAGCGCGTCGTCATAGTTGGCGCCGAAGTCGTCCACACCCGAAGCGCTGAGGCCGCGCAGCACGATCGAGCCTGACGAGCCCGGACCGGTATCCAGGATCGTCATGCCCGGCGTGAAATCCGCGATGTCGCGCACGTCGTCGATCCGCTGCGCCTGCAGTTCTTCCGCCCCGATGGCGGTGATGTTGATCGGCGTGTCCTGGATCGTCGTGCTGCGGCGGGTACCGGTCACGATGATCGCGTTCTCGTCGGCGATGACCGAGTTTTCGTCGGGCGCATCCATGGCGTCCTGCGCGGCCGCCTGGGTTGCGAAGGCACCGCCCGTCAGCATTGTCGCAGTAAGAAGACCCAAGCGTAATTTCGCGCTGTATTTCATTTGCTACCCCCTCATTGGGTTAAAACTTCCCCGCGCCCCGGCACGCATGCGCCAAGACTAGATTCTTCGTCGATGTGAGGATCCGGCCCTGCCCGCGCTGCCGCTTTTGCGGCTTGTGCCCGTGGCTGCCCTGCTGCCCGGCCTGTCCATCAGCCGGGCCTGCGATCCGGTACTCTTCCTGCGGCTCGCCGGGCGTCAGCCCGCCGAGGGTGTCGAATTGCCCTTCCCGCCGTCACGGCTCGACCGGATCCGGTCAATCACGGGCTGGAAGGGAAACATGAACTGTTCGTAGATCGACAGGCGCCTGCGCTCGTCTTGGCCGACGATGGCGGATTCGCCGTCGCGATAGGTGCCGAACATGCGGTCGAACACGATCACCGAATTGCCATAGTTGCAGCGCGTATCCTCATAGCTGAGCGCGGTGTGATGCAGGCTATGGTGGCGTATCGTGGTGAAGAAGAAGGAATAGAACGGCGGCGGATTCGACCGGACATTGGCATGGGCGAAACCCGAGATTACGCCTCCCATGTTGATCGCGCAGAAGATCGCGGCCAGGCTGAAGTCGAACAGCGCCACGACGCTGAGGCTGATCAGCACCAGCTCGATCGGATTGCCGACCGCGCCCTTCAGCGCGTTGAGCTGCGTGACATGGTGATGCGGCGCGTGGGTCAGCCACAGCGGGTACCAGTTGTGCATCCAGCGGTGCATCCAGTACTGGCCGAATTCGACCAGGAAGATCACCATCAGCGCCTGGACCAGGAACGGCAGTTCCATCAGCCAGGGTGTCGCGATGCCCAAGTTTTCCTTGAGCGCCATCAGCGGTTCGTCCGCCACCTTGGTCGCGACCCAGCCGATCACCGTGTACATCAGCACCGTGTAGAACAGGTCGGTCGCAAGCTCGCGCCGGTTGATGCGCCAGCCTTCGTGGCGTTCGAGAACCCATTCCAGGCCCTGGATCCAGGCCATGATAGCGACCGCGACGGCGACCAGCGTGTACGGACCGTCGACCCATGCATCGGGCGCAAAGCCCCAGAAGCAGATGACGGCCGCCAGCGTCGCGGGCGGGACAAGATTGACGAGAAAGGTTCGGGCCGTGCCGCGCTCCGCCGTGGCGGAAGCGTTTCCAGCGGCGGCGTCGGCCTGCGCTGCGGAAGACGTAGGGGTGTGGCTACCCTGCGGCTGGTCCATAGAAAACCTCCTTATCAGGTCGTTTCCGACCCAATTCCGAAAATCCTCTACCCATGGCCGTCATGTCGTTCTGAATGCGACAATTGAAAGGTACAGATATTACCAAATGCGTCAAGCGTATTAATCGGCCTTGCGGGCCTGATGGCCAAAACTTGTTAACGCGTTGCAGATTTGCGATTTTTCACCGCGCCGGCATCGCTTGGCGTGGGCCCCGAATGCATATCACCGCGCCGATAGTAGCATCGCTGCAACATTCACCAATCAAGTACCGCGATTCGCCGAACTTTGTTTCGTTTCCGACAGTGGTCAAAAAGACGCCGCCCACCCGGGCCGAAACCGGTGCGGGCGGCACGAAGTGCCGATCATTCGGCGGGCTTCGACCACCAGGACAGCGTCTGGTTGTCGTGTGCCGACGTCCAGATGCCATCCGGTGTATATCGTATCGCACCGCTGCCGGCGGGATCGCCCAGCCTCGCGGTGACTTCCATCGTTGCGGGGTCGATGACGGCGAAAACCTGGTCCTCGGTCGTGCGCAGCCAGACCGATCCGCCGCCAACATCGATATCGCCATAGATCAGCGTCTCGCCGACCGGCACGCGGCCCGTGACCGCCAGCGTGGCAGGATCAACGCGGGCGACCGTGCCGTCGCCCTGCTCCTGCACCCAGACACCGCCCTCGCCCGCGGCCAGGAAGCCGGGCTGCTTGCCCAGGGCGACCTTGCCGGTGACCGCGTTCGTGGCCGGATCGATCTTCTGCAGCGATTGCGCATCGCTGCTGACCGCCCAGAGAGCGCCCAAGCCATAGGCGAGGTAAAACGTGCCCGGATCGACCTCGATCGTCGCGATGACCTGGTTGGTGGCGGGATCGATCCGCGCGATGGCGCCCTCGGCGTTGCTGGGCACCCAGATTGAACCGTCGCCGGACACGACATTGGTCTCGCCCTTGGGATTGGCGATACCCGTCGCAATCATGGTCTGCACCTCGGCCGTGTGGAGGTCGATGCGGTACAGGTTGGCGTCAGGACAATTGGCGACCCAGAGCGATCCGCTGGCGACCGCCATCGTGCCGCAGGGGCGCGGCATGGCGGTCGAAGCCAGCTTGCCGTCAACGCCCCATTGCTCGACCCGGCCGTCGTTCGTCGTCCAGACGGTGTCCCCGTCGATCGCCAGGAAGTCGGCAAAGCCGGGCACCGCCAGTTCCTTTTCGACCAACGGAGCGGCCGGCGCCATTGCCGGTTCTCCGCCCTGCATGGTGGCGCATCCGCCAAGCGATGCCGTTGCCGATGCCAATGCGATTGCCACGGTTTTTTTCATGGAACTGCTCCTCTATGCATGCCCCGCAGGGGTCAGCTGTAGCGATACGGATTGGTGTCGATGGTGGTCAGGCTGCGCGTCTGGTTGCACAGGAAGACCGTGCCGGTGAAATAGATGCCCGGCTCGGTGATCGTCTTCGCGAATTCGAACGTGTCGCGCAGCTGCTGCACGGTCATCTGGACCGGCGCCTCGTCGGGCTGCCAAGTCAGGCCATACGGATAGTCGACGTCGTCGTTGCTGATTTCGACATGGCAGCCCATGACATGGGTCACCGGATGCGTGTCCACGAATTCGATCAGCCGCTGCATGCTGTCGAACCACGGTTCCCAGAAGCTGATGTAGCAGCGCCCGCGATAGAACATGTCGCCGGTGTAGAGGATCTGCGTGTAGCTGTCGTAATAGGCGAATTCCGATACGACATGACCGGGCGAGCCCCAGATCAGAATATCGCGCCCGCCCAGATCCAGCGTCACGCGCTCTTCGGGGAAATTGGTCATGCCCCAGAAGCCGACCATCTCTTCGTGCGTCAGCCCCATGTAGCGCGTATTCGGACGCTCGGCGAACTGGTTCACCGCTGCATAGTGGTCGGCATGCAGGTGGCTGAACGCGACCAGCAGCTCCATGCGTTCGGGGTTCTTGCCGTTACGCTCGCACCATTCGTTGATCGTGGCGTCGACGATGCCGCGCAGGTCGCAGTCGTTGCGAAGCTGCACGAAACCCTCGTCCAGCAGCAGGATGCGATCGTTCCCGAAATAGAGCGGGGCGAAAGGCGCCTCGTAGCTGTATGCCTTGTTCTGGCGCAGGATCGCGGTGTGTTCGTTGTACCAATGCACCTGCCACGGCGGATCGGTGTTATCCATGCAGGATTCCGAACCGCAGATCCACTTGTCGGGAAAGCTTCCAGCGGCTGGCAGGTTGCTCTTGAAATCGATCGGCGTGCCATGACCGGCGATCGACTGGGCATAGGCCACGCCCGCGCCCGAAAGCGGGATCGCGGCGGCGGCGTTGCAGGCAAGGAAAGTGCGACGGTCCATTTCTCGGTCCCCTCGATCAGAATGGGCGCGGCGGGCGGATCTGCGGGACGTCTGCGGGCCAGACGTCGGTCCGCTGGTCCGGGCTGACGCCGTTGAGCAGGATGAAATCGGGGCGGATCAGCATCACGTCGCTGCCCTGCACCTCGCGCGCATATTGCAGCGCTTCGGCGATCAGCGCAGGCTCCATTTCCAGCACCCGTTCATAGGGCCGGTAATTGGAAAAGCGCGGATAGGCCTGGCCCGGCACGAACATCATGTCGATATGCCCGCCCATCACGTACTTGACCGGATTGGCCTCCGCGAACGCCTGCAGCCTTTCGAGCGAGGCGATGTAGTCGCGGTCGTTCCCGATATTGATCTTGCCGGGAAACAGCAGGTCGCCGGTGAACAGGAAATCGCAATAGGGATCGTAGAAGCTCAGCCCGTCCTTGTGCGTGCCTGGGGTCGGGATCACCTCGATCACCCGGTCGCCCAGGTCGATCTGCGAGGTGCCCTTGGGCCAGCTGCCCAGCAAACCGTGAAATTCCTTCATCGCGGCCAGCGGGGTCGGGGCGATGGTGGTGTCGGGGCGTCCGGCGAACTGGGCCAGGCCCTTGGTCTGCGCGTGATCCTCGCCCGAGGTCATCACCAGCGTCAACGGCACGCGGGACCGGCCGCGCGCCTTGGACCAGCGCGCGATGATCGCGTCCACCGTCTCGCGCAGCGGGTAATGGGCGGGATTGGCGCTTGCGCCGTTGTCGATCAGCAGCGCGCCCTTGTTGCCGAACAGCAGATAGGTGAACGGCGCTTCCCAATGCACGCACACGTTCTGGCGCAGGATGAAGCTGTCCTCGTTATACTGCATGACCTGCACGCGCGGGTCGGTGTTCTTCGCCGCCACGTTCGAGCCATAGGTCCAGCGAAACGCGATATTGCCCGGCGCGGGTCCGTCGCTGGCATAATCGTGGATCACCGGGCCGGCGGGATGCAGCGGCACCGCGCTGTCGGTGTTGCGCGCGCCCGGACGGTTGTAGTTCAGTTCCGGATTGCCGTTGGGATATCGGCGCGCGGTGGCCGATTGCGGATTGCCGGACAGTTCCGGCCGATAGGTCTGAGTTTGCGGCATCGCACTCCCCCCATGCGCCGCCCGCGGGCAGCCGTGAACGATAGCCTTAGATGCACGCCCTCCCAGACGCCGCGCCCCGATCCGGACCACCACCTGATGGCCAGTGTGCCGGTGCGCGCGAGGGCCATGGTACGGATATTACAAAACATATCAACAGTAATAATTCTGCATGGACAAGCGGGGCGTTTCGCGCAATGCTGCATCCGCGAAAGGAGATCGAATCATGGTCATGGGGGTCCGCCACGCGGGTAAAATTGCACTGATGCTGTGCGCGATGCTGATCGCTGCTTGCACTCCTTCGGGAAGCGAGCAGCAGGAACCGCGTACCGAGTTCGACATAGGCTGGTCGATCTATGCCGGGTGGATGCCCTGGCCCTATGCGCAGCAGTCGGGCATCGTGAAGAAATGGGCCGACAAGTACGGCATCCAGATCAATTTCGTGCAGGTGAACGACTATGTCGAGTCGGTGAACCAGTACACGGCCGGCAAGCTGGACGGGGTGACCGTCGCCAACATGGATGCGCTGACCATTCCCGCCGCGGGCGGCAAGGATACCAGCGCGATCATCGTCGGCGACTATTCCAACGGCAATGACGGCATCCTGCTCAAGGGCTCGAACGACCTCGCCGCGATCAAGGGCCGCGACGTCTATCTGGTAGAGCTGTCGGTGTCGCACTATCTGCTCGCGCGCGGGCTTGAAACGGTCGGCATGCCGCTGACCGCGGTGAACACCGTCAACACGTCGGATGCCGATATCGCGGGTGCGTTTTCGTCGCCCGACATCACCGCGGCGGTCGCGTGGAACCCGCAGCTTGCGACGATGAAGAACACGGCGAACACCAACATGGTGTTCAGCTCTGCCGACATTCCCGGCGAGATCGTGGACCTGCTGGTCGTCGACACCGCCACGCTGAAAGCCAATCCGAACCTCGGCAAGGCACTGGCCGGCATCTGGTACGAGACGATGGCCGTGATGAAGGAAGACAGCGAAGCCGGGCGCGAGGCGCGCGCGGCGATGGCGAAGCTGGCGGGCACCACGCCCGATGTCTTCGACGACCAGCTGTCGACCACCTACCTCTATGCCGAGCCTTCCGCCGCGGTCGAGGCCACCCGCTCGCCCGCGCTGGTCGAGACGATGACCCGTGTGCGCGATTTCAGCTTTGCACAGGGCCTGTTCGGCCAGGGTGCGCGTTCGGCGGACGCGGTCGGCATGTCCTTCCCCGGCGGCAAGACGCTGGGCGATCCCGACAATGTCACGCTGCGCTTCGACGACAGCTACATGCAGATGGCAGCCGAAGGCGCCCTGTGAAGGTCGATGCAATCGTCGTGGTGAACGATGCGGCTGCGGGCCCGGTGCCCGCAGCCGCGACAGACGGGGGTCCTGATCGATGCGCTGGGTAAATCGCCGGGTCGGACGCGGAAACCGGCTGCTGCTGGGCGCGATCCCGATCGTTATCCTGATCGTGCTCTATCTCGCGGTCGCGGGGGCCCGCCATTCGGTCAATCCCAGCGACAAGATCCTGCCGCTGCCTGGCGCCATGGTCGAGGCGATGGCATCGCTGGTCGCCGAACCGGACCGGCTGTCGGGCGAATATCTGTTCTGGGCCGATACGCTGGCCAGCCTTTCCCGGCTTGGCATCGGCCTTGCGATTTCCACCCTTTCGGCGCTGCTGGTCGGGCTGGTCCTTGGCATCCTGCCGCCGGTGCGCGCCACGTTCGGCCCGCTGGTGACGGGCATCGCGGTAATCCCGCCCATCGCGCTGCTGCCGATCCTGTTCATCGCCTTCGGCCTGGGCGAAACGGCAAAGGTCGCTCTGATCGTCGTCGGCATCGCGCCTTTCATGACCCGCGACATCGCGGCGCATATCGGTGCGCTTCCGCGCGAGCAGATCATCAAGGCGCAGACACTGGGCGCCAGCAGCTGGCAGGTGATGATTCGCGTCGCACTGCCCCAGACAATGCCCCGGCTGATCCAGGCGGTGCGCCTCTCGCTCGGCCCGGCATGGGTGTTCCTGATCTCGGCCGAGGCGATCGCCGCCGACATCGGCCTCGGCTACCGGATCTTCCTCGTGCGGCGCTATCTCTCGATGGATATCATCCTGCCCTATGTCGCGTGGATCGCTCTTCTCGCCGTGGTGATGGACCTGCTGCTCACGCGCGCCAGCACTCGCCTGTTCCCCTGGGCGCATGGAGCCGACCATTGAGCGCGCTGCTGAGCCTTCGCAACGTATGGGTCGAGTATGGCGAGAAGATCGTGCTCGAGAACGTCTCGCTCGATATCGAGGAAGGCAGCTTCGTCTCGATCATCGGCCCGTCCGGCGCGGGCAAGAGCAGCCTACTGCGCGTGATACTGGGCCAGGAAGTGCCGACCCGCGGCTCGATCCTGCTTGATGACGTGCCGCTGCCGGGCGAATGCGGTCCGGATCGCGGCGTGGTGTTCCAGCGCTATTCGGTGTTCCCGCATCTCTCGGCGCTGGGCAATGTGATGTTCGGGCTGGAATGCGCGCAGGCGCCCTTTTCCTCGCGCCTGTTTGGCGGCCAGAAACGCGCCGCGCTGGCCCAGGCCGAGGAAATGCTGGCCCATGTCGGGCTGGACCACAGCATGCACCTCTATCCGGCGGAGATGTCGGGCGGGATGCAGCAACGCCTCGCCATCGCGCAGGCGCTGATCAAGCGGCCGCGCATCTTGCTGCTGGACGAACCGTTCGGCGCGCTCGATCCCGGCATCAGGACCGACATGCACGCGCTGATCACGCGGCTGTGGAACGAATACCGGCTGACCGTCATCATGGTCACGCACGACATCAAGGAAGCGTTCTCGCTGGGGACGCGGGTGCTGACGCTCGACAAGCGGCGGCACGATCCGCACGCTCCGCATCGCTATGGCGCGACGGCAGTCTACGACCTTGAACTGACGCGCAAGGAAGCGTCGAAAGCCGTGGCCGACGACACCACGTCGCTGCCCGACAGTATTACGATTGACAATAATCATAATAATTGAGAGACCGTTTGCATGACTTCAGAGACCACCAATCTAGCCCGCCTGAGCATGAGCCTGCCGGCCGAGCTGTTCCGCCAGCTGGACATGATGGTGGAGGAGCGCGGCCTGCCCTCGCGCTCGCAGCTGATTGCCGAACTGATCCGCCACGCCCTGGCCGAGCATGAGGCGCGCACGCGTCCCGACGACATGCTCGCGGGCACGGTGACGCTGGTCTATCGCGGCAATCGCGGCAAGGCGCGCCAGCAGCTGGCCGAGACACAAGCCGACTACCTCAAGGAAGTCATTTCCTCGCAGCACGTCTTCCTCGAGGACGACCAGTCGATGGAAGTCCTGCTGGTGCAGGGCCCCGCCGTCCGGCTCGAGGAACTGTGCGATGCGCTGCGCGGCATTCGCGGCGTGAACCAGCTGCAACTCGTCACCACCACCGCCCTGCTGCCGCCGCTCCACGAGCTGGAAGGCGAAGAGCCGCCCGCGAAAGGCGCGGCGAAGGGCGCTGCCAAGAAGAGGGAACTGTCCGCATGACGACCAATCTCGCCGATCCGATGGCGGCGCGCGACCATGCCCGCGCCATGGCCGGCACCAGGGCCGATGCCATGCCGCTGATCCCCCCGGCAGCGGACGACCTGCCCGATGGCGTTTCCGCCGACGACCTCGTCTGGGAAGAGGTGATCGCTGCGGGCGGCTATGCCACGCGGCGCCTGTCGCGCGGATCGCGGCTGCGGCTGATCGACCTGGAAGGCGACGCCTGCGCCTCGCTCCTGATCTATAACGCCGAGATGCCGACCGAACGGCTGAACGTCGCCGACACGGTCAAGGTCCAGTGGAACGCCTATCTGGGCAAGAACCAGCTTCTCCTGTCCGACATGGGCCGCGTGATGATGAGCATCGTTCACGACGATGCGGGCACGCACGACACATTCTGCGGAACGTCCAACGCCGCCACGAACGAGGCGAAATATGGCGAGGGCCGCAACAGCGGCGCCTTTCCCAACGGGCGCGACCGGCTGCTGCTGGGATCGGCAAAGCACGGGCTGCAACGCCGCGATGTCCATCCCTGCGTCAACCTGTTCAAGGGCACGCGGATCGAGAAGGACGGCACGATCACGCCGCAGGTTGGCCCGTTCGAGGCTGGCCGCAGCGTCGTCCTGCGTGCCGAGATGGACGTGATCGTGGTCATCGCAAATTGCCCGCACCTGATGGACCCGCGCGGAGACTATTCCGTCACCCGCCTTCGCGCCACCGCCTGGCGCGGTCCGGTGACCGCAGAGGACGATACCGCGCGCAACGCCTCGCCCGAGGGGCTGCGCGCCTTCCAGAATGTCGAAGACTACTACCGCCGCTGAGAAAGGGCCGACCATGACGACAGACCCCGGTACTTCGGGCCTTTCAGGCAAGATCGTGCATGACGAGATCGTGCCCGCCCGCGCGCCCTGGCTGCACCACGTCGCTAAGGGGCAGACCCTGCGCATCGTGGACGTCGAGGGCAACCAGGCCGTCGATTTCCTGATCTATTCCGCCGCCGACGATGTCGAGCGCTACAGCGCGCAGGACACGGTCGCGGCGCAGGGCAACCTGTTCCTGAAGGCCGGGTCGGTGCTGCGCTCGAACGAGGGGCGTCCGCTGATGACCATCACCGACACCTCTGTGGAATATCACGACACCATCGGCGGCGCGTGTTCGTGCGAATCCAACACGCTGCGATACGGCCACCACACCAAGGCCCAGCACGCCTGCGTCGAGAATTTCCTCGAGGCCAATTTGACCGAGGGCCGCGGCAAGCGCGACATGGTGCCCAACATCAATTTCTTCATGAACGTTCCGGTCGAGGAAGACGGCTCGCTGGGCATCGTCGACGGCATTTCCGGCCCTGGCCTGACCGTTGACCTGCGCGCCGAGATGGACGTGATCGTGGTCGTGTCGAACTGCCCGCAGATCAACAATCCCTGCAACGCCTTCAATCCCACTCCTGTCCGGATGATCGTGACCGCATGAGCTTTGATACCGTACTGGTCGCGAACCGGGGGGCCATCGCCACCCGGATCATCCGCACGCTGCGCCGCATGGGCCTTCGCTCGGTCGCGGTCTATTCCGAAGCGGACGCGGGATCGCTGCACGTTTCCGAAGCCGACAGCGCAATCTGCATCGGCCCTGCCCCGGCAGCCGAAAGCTACCTGAACATTCCCGCGATCATCGCGGCAGCGAAGGAAAGCGGCGCGGGCGCGATCCACCCCGGTTACGGCTTCCTTGCCGAGAATACCGAGTTCGCCGAGGCCTGCGCGGCAGCGGGCATCGTCTTCGTCGGCCCCACGCCAGAAAACATCAATGTCTTCGGTCTGAAGCACAGCGCGCGCGCCCTGGCCGAGGAGCACGGCGTCCCCCTCGCCCCCGGCACCGGACTGCTGACCGGCGAGGAAGAAGCGGTCGCCGCCGCGCGCGAGATCGGCTTTCCCGTCATGCTCAAGGCCACGGCAGGCGGCGGCGGCATCGGCATGCGCATCTGCGAGGACGAGGCCGCCGTGCGCGACGGTTTCGCGGTGGTCGCGCGTCTTGGCGCGGGCAATTTCGGCGACGCGGGCGTGTTCCTCGAACGCTATATCGGCCGGGCACGTCATATCGAGGTGCAGATCTTCGGCGACGGCCAGGGCCGCATCATGCCGCTGGGCGAGCGGGACTGCTCGCTGCAGCGCCGCAACCAGAAGGTGATCGAGGAAGCCCCCGCCCCCTGCCTGTCCGATGCCAAGCGCGCCGAGCTGATCGCCGCCGCCGTCCGGCTGGGCGAAGCGGCGCGCTATCTCTCTGCCGGTACGGTCGAATTCCTGTTCGATGCCGAGCGTGAGGAATTCTTCTTCCTCGAGATGAACACCCGCCTTCAGGTAGAGCACGGGGTGACCGAGGAGGTGATGGGCGTCGATCTCGTCGAATGGATGATCCGCGGCGCGGCGGGCGATTTCGCCTTCCTCGACCGTGATCCGCCGGTGCCGCAGGGTCACGCGATCCAGGTGCGCCTCTATGCCGAGGATCCCGCGCTGGACTACCGGCCCACCGTGGGCACGCTGACGGCAGTCGATTTCCCGTCCGACATCCGGGTCGAGACCTGGTGCATGGCGGGCAACGAGGTCACCAGCTGGTACGACCCGATGATCGCCAAGCTGATCGTTCACAGCCTGACCCGCGAAGGTGCGATCGCCGCCATGCAGGACGCGCTGGACCACAGCCGCATCGACGGGATCGAGACGAACCTGCGCTGGCTGCGCGATGTCGTGCGCGACCCGCGCTTCGCCAGTGGCGAGGTCGCGACCCGGCTGCTCGACAGCGTCACCTATCACCCGCGCTGCATCCGCGTGATCAGCGGCGGCACCGCGACGACAGTGCAGGACTGGCCCGGACGACTTGGCTTGTGGGACGTGGGCGTGCCGCCATCGGGGCCGATGGACGACCGCTCGTTCCGGCTTGGCAACCTGATGCTCGGCAATCCCGAAGGGATGGCCGGGCTGGAAGTCACCGCCAGCGGCCCGACCCTGCAATTCAGCGCGCCTGCGCGCATCTGCCTGACGGGCGCGGATTTCGGCGCGACGCTGGACGGCAAGCCGGTCGAGCGCGGCACGGTGCTGTCGGTAAACGCCGGGCAGACGCTGGCCATGGGCCGGGCCACGGGCGGCGGCGTCCGGGGTTATATCCTCTTCGCGGGCGGACTGGACATCGCGGCCTATCTGGACAGCCGCAGCACGTTTGCGCTGGGCCAGTTCGGCGGGCACGCCGCGCGGCGGCTGCTGGCGGGCGACACGCTGCATTTTGGCGCGGAAGAACCTTCCGGCGAAACGCCCACGCTGACCCTGCCCGAAATCGGTCGCACCTGGACGCTGCGGGTCATGTACGGTCCGCACGGCGCGCCCGACTTCTTCACCGAAGGCGATATCGCCGAATTCGTGGCTGCCGAATGGCAGGTCCACTACAACAGCAACCGCACCGGCGTGCGGCTGGTTGGTCCCAAGCCGCAATGGGCGCGCAAGGACGGCGGCGAGGCGGGGCTGCACCCGTCGAACATCCACGATAATCCCTATGCCATCGGCGCGGTGGACTTCACCGGCGACATGCCGATCATCCTGGGTCCCGACGGCCCCTCGCTGGGCGGGTTCGTCTGCCCGTTCACGGTGATCGCGGCAGACCGATGGAAGATCGGCCAGCTTGCCCCGGACGACCGGCTGCGTTTCGTCCCCGTCAGC
>JAPYSD010000460.1 GCA_029936705.1 Croceicoccus sp.
CCTTGATATCGGTTACGACAATTTCATCCGTACCACCGAACCGCGTCATCACGCTGCCAGCCAGGCGATCTGGAAGGCGATGGAGGCTAGCGGCGACCTCTATCTCGATCGCTACGAAGGCTGGTACTCGATCCGCGACGAAGCCTATTACGACGAAAGCGAACTGACCGAGGGCGAGGGGGGCGAAAAGCTGTCCCCGCAGGGCACGCCCGTCGAATGGACGGTCGAGGAAAGCTGGTTCTTCCGCTTGTCGCGATATGCCGAACCGCTGCTGAAGCTCTACAACGACAATCCGGGCTTCATCCAGCCCGACAGCCGCCGCAACGAAGTGATGCGTTTCGTCGAGGGAGGCCTGCGCGATCTCTCGGTCTCGCGCACCAGCTTCGACTGGGGCGTCAAGGTGCCGGGCGCGGACGATCACGTGATGTATGTGTGGGTCGATGCGCTCACGAACTATCTGACCGGCCTCGGCTATCCGGACGAGACGGCGGACTTCGCCAAATTCTGGCCCGCCGACCTGCACCTGATCGGCAAGGACATTGTTCGCTTCCACGCGGTCTATTGGCCGGCCTTTTTGATGAGCGCGGGCCTGCCGCTTCCGAAACAGGTGTTCGGTCACGGCTTCCTGCTCAATCGCGGGCAGAAGGAATCGAAATCGCTGGGCAATGTCACCGATCCCGTGGCCCTGCTCGAGCAGTTCGGCGTCGATCCGCTGCGCTATTTCCTGATGCGCGAGATCGCGTTCGGGCAGGATGGCAGCTATTCGCCCGAAGCCATCGTGACGCGCGCCAATGCGGAACTGGCGAACAGCTTCGGCAATCTTGCGCAGCGCACATTGTCGATGATTTTCAAGAACCTGGATGGGAAACTTGCCAGCGACTTGCCGCTCGATCCCGCGGACGACGCCTTGCTTCAGGCAGTACGCGATGGGGTTGCCGGGCTGCGCGACGGTTTTGCCAGGCTGGCCTTCAGCGAGGGGCTCGAAGCATGGATGCGCGCCGTGTTCGCATGCAACGCCTATGTGGACGAGATGGCGCCCTGGGCCCTGCGCAAGAACGATCCGGCGCGCATGGAAGCAGTGCTGAACGTGCTGTTTCGCTGCGTCCACGACCTGGCGATCGCGGTGCGGCCCGTCGTGCCCGGTTCCATCGACAGGCTGCTCGACCAAATGGGCATCGCGTCCGACGCGCGCGGCTATGCAGCGCTGGACGGCGACTGGTTCGAGTCGCTGGCCGCGTCGGGCTTCGTGGTGGACAAGCCCGTCGGCGTGTTCCCGCGGCTTGAAATGCCGCAGGCGGAGGATGCCGCCTGATGCTGATCGATTCCCACTGCCATCTCAACTACAAGGGGCTAGTCGAGCGCCAGGGCGATATCCTGGCCGAGGCCCGCGGGCGCGGGATCGGCGGCTTCCTCAACATCTCTACCCGGCAGAGCGAATGGGATGACGTCATCGCGACCGCCGAGCGCGAAGGCGACGTCTGGGCCAGCGTGGGCATCCATCCGCACGAAGCCGACCAGCATCCCGGCCTGGGCGCGGACGAATTGCGCAAGGTGACCGAGCACGAGCGCGTGATCGCGATCGGGGAAACCGGCCTCGACTACTATTACGACCATTCCGACCGCGATGCGCAGCGCAAGCTGTTCCGCATGCATATCAGCGTGGCCCGCGAAACCGGCCTGCCGCTGATCATCCACACGCGCGATGCAGAGGACGACACGCTGGCGATCCTGCGGGACGAGATGGGGAAGGGGGCTTTCCCGGCGCTCATTCACTGTTTCACCGCGTCCCGTGCGTTCGGGGATGCCGTCCTGGAACTGGGACTTACCATTTCCATATCGGGCATCGTGACGTTCAAGAACGCAAAGGATCTTCAGGACACCGCCCGCGACATCCCGGCGGATCGCCTGCTGGTCGAAACCGATGCGCCGTTCCTTGCCCCGGTTCCGCATCGCGGCAAGACGTGCGAGCCGGCGTTCGTGGCCGATACCGCGCAATTCGTGGCGGAATTGCGCGGCGAAACGGTCGATGCGCTGGCGCGGAATACAACCGCCAACTTCGCCCGCCTGTTTGCCAAGGCGGCGCTGTGAAGGTCACGATCCTCGGATCCGGCACGTCGACGGGCGTTCCGCGCATCGGGAACGACTGGGGCGAGTGCGATCCGGAAGAGCCGCGCAATCGCCGCAGCCGCGTCTCAATCGCCATCCAGACCGAGGACGGCAACCGTATCCTGATCGATACGTCGCCGGATCTGCGCCAGCAATTGCTGACCAATGGGATCGACAGGATCGACGCGGTGTTCTGGACCCACGACCATGCCGATCATTGCCACGGTATCGACGATCTCAGGGCGCTGCGGTACGGGCGTGCCGGCCCGATCCCGGGCTTCGCAAGCGAGGTGACGGTCCAGCGCCTGCGCCGCCGGTTCGATTATGTTTTCGCTGGCCAGTTCGGCTATTCGACCATCGTGCAGCTCGAACCGCTCGACCGGTTGCGGATGATCTGCGGCCTGTCGCTGGACTGGTGCGAAATGCCGCACGGCCCGGTGAAGAGCACGGCGTTCCGGTTCGATAGTAACGCAGGATCAGTCGTTTACGCGACGGACTTCAGCGAGGTTACATCCGATATGGTGGTGATGATGCAGGACTGCGATCTGCTGATCGTCGATTGCCTCCGCCGCGACCCGCATCCGACCCATGCGCATCTCGCGCTCGCGCTGGAACTGGCTGAAACGGTCGGGGCACGGCGTGCCGTGCTGACGCATCTCGACAAGAGCATGGACTATCGGACCCTGTGCGGCGAAGTGCCGCCGCACGTGGAAGTCGGTTACGACGGAATGGAGATCGCGCTTTGAGCACGCTGGCGATCGTCTCGCTGATCAGCCTGCTTGGCTGGCTGGTGCTGGTGCTGGGTTCCTGGCGCAGCCATCAGGTCAGCAAGTCGTCGACGATCAAGATGGTGCTGATCTGGATCGGCATTTTCCTGGGCGTCGCGCTGATCATGGGGCTGATCACCTAGCCCTCCCGGCAGTTTTAGTTTTACATAATATAGATTATCAGTCTTTCAGGAAAGCGGAATGGCACAGCCTTCTTCCCCTATCGATCGCCTGCTCGCCATCATGGCGCAGCTTCGCAATCCGGACGGCGGCTGCGAATGGGATCTTGCCCAGAACTTCGCGACCATCGTGCCTTACACGATCGAGGAAGCGTATGAAGTCGCCGACGCGATCGCGCGCGACGATCTGGCCGAAGTGAAGGACGAGCTTGGCGACCTGCTCCTGCAGGTTGTGTTCCATGCC
>JAPYSD010000012.1 GCA_029936705.1 Croceicoccus sp.
CGGCAGGGTGACCCCGGCATGAAGCGCGCGTTCAATGTGCTGATATGGCTGGGCGGCATCGGCCTGCTGCTTGCGACCGCCATCGACACGGCGGGCGTGCTGGGCCGCCATCTCGGCCTGCCGTTGCACGGTTCGATCGAACTGATGCAGCCCGCGATCCTGCTGGCGGGCGTCGCGGGGCTGATCGCGTCCACCGTCATGCGCTCGCACGCCAAGGTGCATATCGTGGTCGACCGGTTGGGCGAACGCGCCCAGCGCCGCGCGCGCCGCTTTGCCGATGGTGCCGCGCTGCTGTTCTTCGCGGGGCTGCTGGTCGGCAGCGCGTGGATCCAGACCGACATGTGGGATAGCCACGAACGCAGCGAATTGCTGGGCGTGCCATGGGCCGCGATGCGGATGCTGGCGACCGCCGGGCTGCTGTTCATCACCTGCCTGCTCGCCTGGCGCATCTCGCGGAGGGAGCCATGATCTTCGCCAACGCGGCCACCGGCATGATCGGCGTGGCCCTGCTGTTCGCATTGCTGGTTGCCGGCATGCCCATCGGGGCGGCGCTAGGGCTTGTCGGCTTGGGCGGGATGATGCTGATCCTGGGGATCGAGCCTGCGCTGATCAAGTCAGGCGTGGTCGCGGTCGACACGCTGACACGGTACGAGCTGGGCACGCTGCCGCTGTTCATCCTGATGGCGCAATTGTTCTTTGCCGCCAATGCCAGCCGCGACCTGTTCGACGCCGCCGCGAAGTTCATGGGCCACCGTCGCGGCGGGCTGGCCTATGCCGCGGTCGGCGGCTGCGCGGGGTTCGGCGGGATCAACGGATCCAGCCTGGCTACGGCGGCCACCATCGGCATGGTGGCCCTGCCCGAGATGCGCAAGCGCGGCTATTCCGATGCGCTGGCCACCGGCACCGTCGCGGCGGGCGGCACGCTGGGGCAGATGATCCCGCCTTCGGGCGCGCTGATCGTGTTCGGCATCATCGCCGAACAGTCGATCGGGTCGCTGTTCACCGCCGCCATCATTCCCGGCATCACGCAAATGCTGTTCTACGCGCTGGTGATCTGGCTGCTGGTGCTGTTCCGGCCTTCCATCGCGCCGCGTAGCGAGCGTGCCGACTGGGGCGAACGGCTGCGCGCATTGTCGCGCATCATCGACATGCTGCTGCTGATCGCGCTGGTCATCGGCGGCATCGCGCTGGGCTGGATGAGCCCGACCGAGGCCGCCTCGATCGGCGTGTCGGGCGCGCTGCTAATCGCGCTGCTGCGCCGCCGCCTGTCGCTGCCCATGCTGCAACAGGCGTTCGTGGAAACCCTGCGCACCAGCGGCATGATCCTGCTGGTGGTGATCGGGGCGCTGGTCTTCTCGGTCTTCGTCAGCATCACCGGGCTGGCCGATGCGCTGGGCACGCTGGTCACGGCGTTCGACCTGGGCCCGGTCGCCACCCTTCTGCTCGTCGCGCTGCTGCTGCTGCTGCTGGGATCGGTGCTCGACGGGCTGGCGCTTATGCTGCTGACGACCCCGATCCTGCTGCCCATCGTGCAGCAGGTGGGCATGTCGCCGATCTGGTTCGGCATCTTCATCTGCCGCGCGATGGAGATCGGCTTCGTCCACCCGCCGCTCGGCATGAACCTCTATGTCATCCAAGGCGTGGCCAAGGACGTGCCGATCACCCGCATCTTCAAGGGCGTGATGCCCTTCCTCCTCAGTGACCTGCTGCACCTGGTCCTGCTGATCCTGTTTCCCGCCATGGCCCTGTGGCTGCCGACTTTACTGGGATGAAGCCTATGATCGCCTCTGTCGGGCCGATGTTGCCCCTGCCCCTGCTGCGCGCGACGGGCCGCTATCGCGGTCCGCTGGCCTGGAATGTCGAGCGGGACATGCCCTTTGCCGAACGCTGGCTGGAATCGAAGTTCCCGCTGTGGTCCTTCTCCATCCTCGAGGACTGGTCGGCGGGTGCGTTCGACGATCTTGAGATGGTGGTATTCTCGCGCGCGGACGATTCGGCGCAGCGGCTGTATTACTACGTCTGCGAATTGCAGCGGCGCGGCATCCTGGCGGGTCCGCAGCCGCTGATCTGCGACGTGACGCTGATCCCGCGTCCGCACAGCCTGAAACACCTTGAGGCGACGCTGGCCACGCTGGCGGAGCGGCTGGAAGTGGGCGAGGACGCGCTGGTTCGCGCGATTGACGATGCGGGTAACGATGCAGCCCCGCCGGATGCCGGGACCGGGCGCGTGTGCCTGCTGGCCGGAACGCCCCCGCCCGACCGGCGCCTGCACGACGCGGCGGCGCAGGCGGGCTGGCGCGCGCAGGGCGCCACGCTGGCCGAAAGCTGGAGCGAGATGGCCGCAGTGACGCGGCAGCCGGGCGAAAGCCCGTTCGCCGCGCTTGCCCGCGCCATGCGCGCCACCACCGCGGGCAGCCGCGGCTTCCTCGACCGCCGCAAGGCATTGGCCCAGGCGGTCAGCCAATCCGGCGCACAAGCCGCGGTGCTATGGTTCACCGAGGAGGACGAGGCCCGCATCTGGAACCTGCCCGAACAGAAACGCGTGCTGGAGGACATGGGCATCCCCGTCCTCGCGCTCACCCGCCGCGACTGGGCGGCGCGTGACGGTGCGGGCGCGGAAATCAGCCAGTTCCTGAAGGAGATCGACGCATGAAACCGCTCGCCGGACACCGCCTTGCCATGCTGGGCGGCATGCAGGACCGCCCGCTGGCCCGCTACCTGCTTTCCATGGGCTCAGAGCCTTGCGACCGGGTGGAGGACGCATCCTTCGTGATCGACGACCTCGGCCTCGATGCGACGCGCGACCTGCCGATCCCCACCAGCGCGGTCCATGTGTCGGTCACGCCGTTCGGTTCGGGCGGCCCGATTTCGGACTGGAAGGCGGGCGAGCTGGTCGCCTCGGCCATGGGCGGGGCGCTGAGGGTGACGGGCGAACCGGGCCTGCCGCCGGTCAAGGAAGCGCTCGATGCGTGCACGTTTCATGCCGACATGGTGGCGGCTTGCGGCGCGATGGCGGCACATTATGCGCGCGGAAACGGCGCGTTCGGGCACGGGATGGGCCAGCATGTGGACGTCTCGATCCAGCAGGTCGCGTTCAGCCGCAATTTCAACGGCGTGCTGGTCTGGCAGTTCGACCGGCGCAAGCTGTCGCGCGTCGGCGGCGCGCTCGCCTATGGCAAGGCCAAAGTGCGCGCGATCTGGCAATTGGCCGACGGGTGGTGCTTCCACTCGCTGATGACGGGCCGGCTGGGGGCGCCCGCGAACCAGGCCCTCTCCGACTGGATGGACGATGCCGGCATGCCCAACCCGCTGGCGGGCACCGACTGGCTGTCGTACAATCGCTCTACCCTGCCGGCCGAGACGCGGGCGGTCTGGGAAGCCGCCATCGCGGCCTTTTTCGCCAGCCGGAGCAAGGCGGAGATCGCGGCCGAGGGCCACCGACGCGGCATCAACGCCTGCGTCGTGAACGAGCCGTCGGACGTGCTGGCCGACCGCCACCTTGCCGCGCGCGGCTTCTTCGATACGCCCAGCGGCCTGCCCGAACGCTTCGCAACCCTGCGCGAGGGCGAGGCAAAGGCGCTTCCTTCCCCCGCGGTGCAGACCGGCGAGCGGCCCGGCCCGCTGGCGGGGGTCAAGGTGCTGGACTTTGCCTGGGCGCTGGTGGGATCGATCACCACCAAGACGCTGGGCGACCTGGGAGCCACGATCGTCAAGATCGAAAGCCGCACCCGCCCCGACCTTGCCCGCCTGGACGTGCAGGTATCGGCGTCGGAGCACGGCAACCTGGATGACAAGCCGTGGTTCGCGCATCTCAACAGTTCCAAGCGCAGCCTGTCGCTCGACATGAAGAACCCGCGTGCGCGCGAGATCCTGGACCCGCTGATCGACTGGGCCGACGTGGTGGTGGAGAATTTCTCCCCCGGCACCATGGCCAAGCTGGGGCTGGACTATGACACGCTGGCCGCGCGCAATCCGGGCATCGTGATGGTGTCGGGCAGCGTGTTCGGCCAGACCGGGCCGATGGCGCAGGAATGGGGCGTCGACGGCACCGGCGGGGCCTTGTCGGGGCGCACCTACATGACCGGCTATCCCGGCCGCGACCCCGTCATTCCCGGTGCGGTGCCCTATGGCGATGTCATCGTGCCCTTCGTCATGGCCGCCAATGTCGCGGCGGGGTTGCAGCACCGGCGCGAAACCGGGCGCGGCTGCCACGTCGATGCTTCGATGTACGAGATCTGCGTCCAGCAGATGCGCCCCAGCCTGGCCGCCGCGCTGGCGGGAGAGCGGCCGCAGCGCATGGGCAATGCCGATCCGCAGATGCATTTCCAGGACGTGTTCCCCGCGGCGGGCGACGACCGCTGGGTCGCGATCAGCGCCTTCACCGCAGATGAGTACGACAGGCTGATCGCCATCACCGGCCCCGACATCGCCGCATGGACCGCCACGCGCGAGGATCGCGCGATCGCGCGCGAGCTTCAGGACGCGGGGTTGGCCTGCGGCGTAGTGCAGGATGCCGAGGACATGATCGAGCACGACCGCCAGCTGGCCGAGCGCGGCGCGCTGGTCACGCTGGACCATCCGCTGCTGGGCCCGTTCGGCCATATCGCCACGCCGATCCGCTTTTCGCAGGACGCCTTCGCCCCCTTTCGCGCGCCGCGCATGGGCGAACATGGCCGCGAGATCGCCCGCGACATCTGCGGCATCGACGAGGATGCCATCGACGATCTGACCCAGGCCGGAGTGTTCCAATGACCAAAGCGCCCTCAAACACAGGCAGCGGGCAGCGCATGCGCAAGACGCTGGCCTGCACCGCCGAGGCCGCCGCCTATCAGAAGGCCTATGGCATGGACCTGCGCCGCCGCGTGGTGGACGATGGCGAGCCCTTCGCCATCGTGCAGGCGGACACCCCGCACGAGATTTTCCACGCGATGGACATCCCGATCATCACCAACCAGTGGTGGTCGGCCTATATCTCGGCCAAGCAGCTGTCGGGCCATTATTTCGGCGTGCTCGAGGAAAAGGGCTATCCCGGCAACAGCTGCAAGTATTGCTCGCTGGGGCTGGCGTGCACGCTGGCGAACGATCCGGAAACCGCGGCCTGGGGCGGATTGCCCCGCCCGACCGTGCTGGTCGCGCGGCTGACCTGCGACTGCATCCAGCATGTCTTTGGCCAATGGGCCGAGGCGATGGATACCGAGTTCTTCCCGATGGAAGCCCCCGCGTGGGAGCACAAGGACCCGCGCTGGTTCGAACACGCGCTGGACAGCTGGGACGAGGTTTACGGCCCCGCGCGCATCGACCTGATGGTCGAGGAAATGCGCGAGCTGATCGCCCTTTTGGAACAGCGCACCGGCCGAAAGTTCGACGAGGACAAGTTCCGTCACCTGATGGAACAGATCAACGTGCAGGAAGGCTATATCTGGGAAGCCAACCAAGCGCTGGCCAAGGCGCGCCCCTGCCCCGTGTCGATCGGCGAGCAGATGTCGAACACGATGATCCCGCAGTGGCACCGCGGATCGGACTGGGCGGTCGCGCATGCGAAGAAGTTCCGCGACGAGGTGCTGGAGCGCATCGCGCAGGGCGAAGGCGCCGCGCAGGACGAGCGTGTCCGTCTGATGTGGGTGGGCGCGGGCCTGTGGCACGATCCCGGCTTCTACCAGGCGCTGGAGGAAAGGATCGGCGCGGTCTTCGTGTGGTCGATGTACATGCCCTTTGCCGGGCCGCAGTACATTCGCGAACTGAAGGACAGGCCGATGGAAGCGCTGGCCAGCCGGATCTGTTCCATGAACGAGGTGCTGCACCTGCCGCCCTGGATGAACGGCTGGATGGGGAACGAGGCGAAGCGCTGCGGCATCGATGCGGCGCTGGTGCTGCTGCCGCCCGACAACCGGCTGTCGCAATCGGGCACCAAGATGACCGCGCACACGCTGGAGGAGAACGGCGTACCGGTGCTGATGCTGGATGCCGACATGGTCGATGCCGCCAACTGGGACCATGACCGCATGGTGGCAATGGTCTGCGACTTCCTGAAGGAGAAGGGCGTCGCATGATCGCCCTGCGCGCCGCTTTCGGCCATTGGGCCGCCATCATGCTGCTGGCGCTGGCCGGGCTGCTGGCGGGCTGCGCGCGCCCTGCCCCGCCCGGCGTGACCGTGCTGACCTATGCCAGCCCCTATGGCCCCGGCCACCCGTTCAGCCGCGCCGACCAGGTCTGGATCGACTGGGTGGAAAAGGAATCGGGCGGCAGCATCCGCATCCGTCCGAACTGGTCGGGTCAGCTGATCTCGTCCGACATGTCGCTTGAGGAACTGCGCCACGGCGTGGCCGATATCGGGCTGATCACCCCGATCTATTCGCGCGGGGGCACGCATCTGACGCGGATCCAGACCGGCTTCTATTCGGGCGCGGACACCATGCCCCAGCAGCTCGCGCTATATCGCTGCATGCTGGCTAGCAGCCCGCAATTGCGGGCCGAGACCGCCGGGCTGAAGGTGCTGGCCGTGCAGGGCGGACCGACCGTGGGCATCGTGACGCGGGGCCGCAAGCTGACCGGCCTGGACGATCTGAAGGGCCTGCGCCTCCGTGCGCCGACCGAGCTGCTGACGGTGCTGGGCACGCTTGGCGCGGACCCGGTTAACATGCCGATGGGCGAAGTCTATTCCGCGCTGGCCAAGGGCGTGATCGACGGTGTGATCGCGCCCGCCGACACGTTCCGGTCCTTGCATTTCGCCGAGGTGACGAGCCAGTTCAACACGCTGGTGATCCCGCGCGGCGCCTATCCCGCGCGCGCCATGGGGCTGAAGCGCTGGGACCGACTGACGCCCGATCAGCAGGCGCTGCTGGAACGCGGTATCGCGGTGTGGGAACAGGCGATGATCACCGAGCTGAAGCGCGCCTGGCAGCAGGGCTATGACGAGGCGGTGGCGCAGGATGTCGAGATTACCGGCATGTCGCAGGCTGACCAGGACCGTTTCGATGCGCTCTACCTGGCGGATGCGGAACGCAATGCGCGGGCGCTGAACCGCTTCGGCATCGACGGCGAGGCCGTGTTCCGCACCGCGCGGCGCAGCGTGCGCGGCGACGGCACGATCGCTTGCGAGGAAGGGGAGAGACGATGATGACACGAAGCCGAACCCGCATGCGTATGGGCGCGACGGCGGCACTGGCCGGCGCGGTGCTGGCCGCGGGCCTGCCCGCCCGTGCGGCCAGCGACGAAGCGCCCGCCCCGCCCGGCCCGATCGGCGAACCGACCGGGAACGGCGCATGGCCCGCCATCGCGGAAGCGCGCGCCGATGCGCCGGGCTATACGATCTATCGCCCAGCGCATTTGCCCGCAGAGCCGCTGCCGCTGGTGCTGTGGGGCAATGGCGCCTGCCGCGACGCGGGGCTGTCGGCGGCGCATTTCCTGCGCGAGATCGCCAGCCACGGCTATATCGTCATCGCCAATGGCGCGCCGCGCGGCGAACCGCCGGTCGATCCCGGCACCGCGCAGGATGCCGACGAACCTGCCGGTGAAGCGGCACCCCCGGCCCCTCCCCCGCCCCACCTTCCGGACGAGACCAGCACCGCGCAACTGCTGGGCGCGATCGACTGGGCCGCCGCCGCCAATGCGCGCGCGGGCGACAGCCTGGAAGGGCATGTCGATACCGACCGGATCGCGGTGATGGGCCACAGCTGCGGCGGCCTGCAGGCGCTGCAGGCAGGTGCGGATCCGCGCATCGACACGGTCGCGGCCTTTGCCAGCGGGGTCTATGTGCAGACCGGCCCCGGGCGCAGCGGCGTCAACATCGCCAAGGCGGACCTGGCGCGGCTGCACACGCCCGTCGCCTATATCCTCGGCGGGCCGGGCGACATGGCCTATCCCAACGGGATGGACGATTTCGAACGGATCGATCATGTGCCGGTGATCGCCACCTCGCTTCCCGTGGGGCATGGCGGCACGCTGAACCGCGCGGCGGGCGGCGAATGGGCGCTGGTCGGCGCGGCCTGGCTCGACTGGCAGCTGAAGCAGGACCGTGCCGCCGCGCATGTCTTCACCGGCCCCGATTGCCGACTTTGCGTACTGCCGGAATGGACCATCCGGCGTAAGAACCTTGCGGAGAACCCATGACCAAACCCCTTGCCGGCCTGACCATTGCCGACTTCAGCCATGTCATGGCCGGGCCCTATGCGACCCATCTGCTGTGCATGCTCGGGGCCGACGTCATCAAGATCGAGGCGAAGACGGGCGACAATTTCCGCAATTACGGCGCCGACCGGCGCTTCGACGGCATGTCGCCCGCCTTCATCGCCGCCAATGCGGGCAAGCGATCGATCGCGCTGGACCTGAAGGCTGAGGACGACGCCGCCATCGCGCAGCGCATCGTCGCGCGCTGCGACGTGGTGGTCGAGAATTTCCGCCCCGGCGTGATGACGCGGCTGAACCTGGGATACGACCAGGTGCGCGCGGCCAACCCTGACGTGATCTATTGCTCGATCTCGGGCTATGGACAGGAAAGCCCGCAGCGCGACTGGCCCGCGATCGACAATATCGTGCAGGCGACCAGCGGCATGATGCTGCTGAGCGGAAGCGAGACCGACGACCCGGTGCGCGTGGGCTTTCCCATCGTCGACACGCTGACCGGCCAGTCGGCTGCCATCGCGATCCTGAGCGCGGTGGTGCGCAAGCAGAACGGCGGCGGCGGCAGCCATATCGATGTCGCCATGTTCGATGCCGCGCTGGCGTTCATGACCTCGGCGCTGACGCCCTTCATGGTGACGGGGCAGTCGCTGCCGCGCATGGGGAACACCGGCTATTCGGGCCTACCCACCGCGTCGCTGTTCACCGCGCGTGACGGGCGCGAGATTTCGCTGGGCGTGGTGCAGCCCAACCAGTTCGCGGCGCTGGCACGCTTCCTGGGCCGGATGGACTGGCTGGATGATCCGCGCTTTGCCACGCCGGACGCGCGGCGCGCGCATTTCGACGACATGACGCGGGAACTGGCTGCGACCTTCGCCACGCGCGATGCGGCGGAATGGGAAGCGGGCCTGAACGCGGCGGGCATCCCCTGCGGCATGGTGCGCAAGGTGGAGGAAGCCGTCGCGCTGGCGGAGCCCGACGCGCTGGTCAAGATGGCGATCGAGGGGATACCGGGCGGCGATACGGTCGCCATCCCCAATGCCGGTTTCCGCATGACGCCGGGCGGACCGGGGACGGACAAGCCCCCGCCCCGGCTGGATGCCGACCGCGCCGACATCCTCGCATGGCTGGACAGCGATTGAGCCTGGCGCAGGCGGGCCGTGTCAGCCCGCCTGCATCAATGCATCCAGCGCGGCGCAGCCTTCGCCCTCGGGGAAGACGACCACGGGGTTGAGATCGATTTCCCGGATCGCGGGCGTCCCGCGCACGACCGCGCCAAGCCGCTCGACCAATGCGGCGAGTGCCGCCACGTCGAGCCTAGGTGACCCGCGAAACCCGGTCAGCAGCGCCGCGCCCTTCAGCTTCGGCAATTCCGCCTCGATGGCCTTGGCCGACAGGTCGGGCACGATCACGCGCACGTCCTGGTGCAGTTCCGCCTGCACGCCGCCGAAACCGACCAGGATGACCGGCCCCCAGTCGGGATCGTTCTTCGCGCCGACGATCATCTCGACACCGCGGCGGCCCATCGCCTCGACCAGCACGCCGTCGAGCGTCAGCGACGCATCATAGTTCGCGACATTGGCGTACAGCCGGTCCCACGCTGCATCCATCGCCGCGTCGTCGGCGACGTTCAGGATCACGCCGCCCGCATCGCTCTTGTGGCTCAGCAGGGCCGACTGCGCCTTGAGCGCGACCGGATAGCCGACGCGCGCGGCGACTGCCCTGGCTTCGTCCGCACTGGCCGCGAAGCCGCCGGGCGGGAACGCGATACCCGCAGGTTCCAGCAGCTGCTTGGCGCGGTATTCGGGCACCGTACCCGCCAGCGGCATGTCGATGGTGACGGGGTCGAGCGTGGAGCGCGTCGCCGTGCGCTCCGCCGCCTCGCCATAACGGCGGATCGCGCGAAAGGCCCGGTCGGGCGAGGGATAATAGGACACGCCCAGCTCGCGCAGCCGCGCGATATATTCGCCCGGAACCTCGGCCCCGTCGTCCATGCCCGCGAAGACCACCGGCGTCTCGGGCTTCAACTCCTCGATCGCGGCGATCACGGCGGGGAACTTGCGCTCGCTGGTCGGGGCGTCGGTCTGGATGATGGCAAAGACCACGCTGCCATATTGCGGATCGGTCAGCAGCGCTTCCAGCGTGCGGCGATAGAGGTCGGGATCGACCAGCGCCTGCGCGGTCAGGTCCATCGGGTTCGACACCGGGATGAAACCGGGCATGCCCTCGCGCAGCAGCGCGCTTGCCTGGTCCGACGGGTGCGGCAGGGCCAGCCCGATCTGTTCGCACAGGTCCAGCGTCAGCGCCTTGAACGCGCCGCTTTCGGTCAGCACCGCCGCCGCGCCGACCGGCGCGCGCGGCGCCCGCGCGGCCAGGTCCAGCACGTCGCCCAGCTCTTCCAGGCTGTCGACCAGTACCACGCCCGCATCGCGCACCTTGGTCCGCATCAGGCTGTAATCGCCCGCCATCGCGCCCGTGTGGGTCGCGGCGGATTCACGCGCCGCAGCGGACTTGCCGGGATGCAGCAGCACGATGGGCTTGCCCAGTTCGGCCGCACGCCGGGCCAGCGACAGGAAGCGCGCCGGATCGCGGAACTGCTCCACGATCATGCCGATGATCTGCGTGTCGGCATCGTCCAGCATCTGCTCGACGTAATCCTCGACGCCCGAAGCAGCCTCGTTACCCGTGGAGATGAAGTAGGAGAGGCCGAGACCCTTGGAGATCAGCGTCGTCGTCTCGACGATGGCCATGGCGCCCGATTGCGAGACCAGCGCGATATTGCGGCCGGGGCGGCGCGGTACGGGCGGAATCTCGACAAAGGTCAGCGGGATGCCGTCGATGAAATTGGCCATGCCCAGGCAATTGGGTCCCTCGATCACCATGCCGGACCGGCGCGCGATCTCGCCGATCTCGGCCTGCGCGGCCAGGCCTTCGTCGCCCCCTTCCGCGAAACCGGCGGAAAAGATGATCGCCGCCCCCGCCCCTCGCCGCGCCAGCGCGCGCACGCTGTCCAGCACGGCGGGGCCGGGAATGGCCAGCACGGCCACGTCGATCCCCTCGGGCAGCTCGTCGATGGAAGCGACGCAGGGCCGTCCGTCGATCTCCGCCCGTTTCGGGTTCACGAGGTGCAGGTCGCCCTGAAAGCCCAGCCGGTCCAGGTTGCGCATCACCGAATTGCCCAGCGCGCCGGGGGTCGGCGAGGCGCCCACGATCGCGACGGATCGCGGCCTCAGCAGCCGCGCGATTTGGGGCGCGGTTGCCGTGCTGTCGGCTGGATAATCGGCTGGGGCGGTCGGGCTTTCACTCGTCATCGGGATCAGCTCTTCTGCTTGCTCAGGTCATAGGCGCCCAGGCCCGGCTTGTAGCTCTTCTCGTCGATGAACTGCTTGATGCCCTCCTTGCGGCCTTCGTTGTCGAAGCTGTTCGCGGCCTCCTGCGCGCGGACCAGGAAATCCTCGGCATTGTCGTAGGTCATCTCGCCCACGCGGCGGATCGCGTCCTTGGTCGCCTTCAGCGCGACGGGGTTCTTCTTCAGCAGCACCTGCGCCACCTCGTTCACGCGGTCCTTCAGGCCGTCCGCCGGCACGGCTTCGTTCACCAGGCCCCATTCGGCGGCGGTCTTGCCGTCGACGTTCTCGCCCATCATCGCGTGATACATGGCGTTGCGGAAATTGGTCAGCTCGCGGATGATCTTGGTCGCGCCGCCGCCGGGCAGGATGCCCCAGTTGATTTCCGACAGGCCGAACTGCGCATCCTCTGCCGCGAAGGCCAGGTCGCAGGCGAACAGCGGGCCGTACGCGCCGCCAAAGCACCAGCCGTTGACCATCGCGATGGTCGGCTTCTGGTACCAGCGCAGGCGGCGCCACCAGCCATAGGATGAACGCTGTGCCGCGCGGGTCGCGCCCAGGCCCTTGGCCTCGGTCTCGCGGAAGTACTCCTTGAGGTCCATGCCCGCGGAAAAGGCAGTGCCCTCGCCCGTCAGCACCAGCACGCCGAAGTCGTCACGATATTCCAGCTCGTCCAGCACGGCGTTCATGTCGTCGTTCAGCGTCGGGCTCATGCAATTGCGCTTGTCGGGGCGGTTGAAATACAGCCATGCGACGCCGTCGACGATCTCGTATGCGACGGTGCCGCTCTCGGTAGTGGTCCTGCTCATGGGATGCTCCTTGGGAAGTTGGTCCGGCCTATTCGACCGAATAGAAATCGATGATCACGCGGTCGGGAAACCGCACGCCGCGCGCGACGAAGACCTGCCTTTCAAGCCATTGGTGCGTGCCATCCGCCACGCGGAAACGCGGCTGGGTGCGGAAATAGTAACTGTCCTGCGGCACCGGCTCGCCGATGCGCAGCTTCTCGATCGTGGCCTCGTCCGCGACGCGCACGCCGGGGTTGTGGACCTCGATCACCGTGCCGTACTCGGCCTTCAGGAAATAGCGCGCCTCGATGTCGCTCAGCCCGCCCTTGCGGATGACTTGCCAGTCGCCGCCGCCGGGCAGCACCGTGCCGGTCAGCCGGGGGCCATAGACCTCGCCCCCGGTGATCGGGATGAATCGGCTGACGCCCCCGTCGATCTCGCCCTGCTCGATCGCGGGATCGACCTCCACCCGGACGGAGAATGCCCATTCCAGCTCGGGCCGGGGCGCGGCGGGACCGGTCTGGTCCTGTGCCGCGCCGGCGCTCGTCATTCCTGCCGCGGCCGCGGCGGCGATGATGGTCTTGCGCATCGTCGGCGTCCTGCGGGGTCAGATCGGGAAATGGCCGGGCTGGGTTTCCATCGTGATCCAGCGCGTTTCGGTAAAGCTGTCGATGCCCTGCCTGCCGCCGAACCGGCCATAGCCCGATGCGCCAACGCCGCCGAAGGGCATCTGCGCCTCGTCATGCACGGTCGGGCCGTTGACGTGGCAGATGCCGGACTTGACCTGGCGGGCGACGCGCAGGCCGCGCGCCGTGTCGCGGGTGAAGACCGCCGCCGAAAGCCCGTATTGCGTGTCGTTCGCCAGTTCGATGGCATGCGCCTCGTCCCGCGCGCGGATCATGGCGACGACGGGGCCGAAGCTTTCGTCGCGGTACAGCTTCATCGCGTCGGTCACGCCGTCGACCACCGTGGCGGGCATCAGCACGCTGTCGGCGGTGCCGCCGCTCAGCAGTTTCGCGCCCTTGCCCTTCGCGTCCTCGATCAGGGAATTGACGTGGTCGACCGTCTTGCGGTCCACGACCGCGCCCAGCGGCGTATTGCCCTCGCGCGGGTCGCCGGTCGCCATGCTGCCCGCCTTGGCGGCGAACTTCTCGGCAAAGGCATCCGCCACGGAATCGACCACGATGATCCGCTCGGTCGACATGCAGATCTGGCCTTGGTTCATGAACGCGCCAAAGGCCGCGGCCTTCACCGCCTCGTCCAGGTCGGCATCGTCCAGCACGATCAGCGGCGCCTTGCCCCCCAGTTCGAGCAGGCAGGGCTTGAGATGCTCGGCCGCGCGCTTGGCGATGATGCGGCCCACGGCGGTGGAACCAGTGAAATTGATGCGCTTGACCTCGGGCGCGTCGATCAGCGCGCCGACGACATCGGCGGCATCCTCGGGCGCGTTGGTGACGACATTCACGGCACCCTCGGGGAAACCGGCCTCGACAAAAGCCTCGATGATGAGGGCATGGGTGCGGGGGCAGCTCTCGCTCGCCTTCAGGATCACGCTGTTGCCGCAGGCCAGCGGCACCGCGATCGCGCGCACGCCCAGGATGATCGGCGCGTTCCACGGCGCGATGCCCAGGATCACGCCCACCGGTTCCTTCAGCGCCATGGCCAGGCAGCCCGGCTTGTCGGAGGGGATCACTTCACCCGCGATCTGGGTGGTGATGGCCGCAGCCTCGCGCACCATGCCGGCGGCAAGGGCCAGGTTGAACATGGCCCAGCCCGCGGTCGATCCGGTTTCGGACATCATCGCGGCGACGAAATTGTCCTTGCGCGATTCGAGTGCGGAAGCAGCCTTGGTCAGCACGGCGCGGCGGGCATTGGGGCCCATCTGCGACCACTCGGCAAAACCTGCCTGCGCCTTGGCGGCGACGGGCGCGATATCGCCGACCTTCATCGCGGGGGCGGTGGATGCGACTTCACCCGTCAGCGGGTCGAGACGCGAGAATTCTGCGGCGCTGGACCGCTCGGACTCTGCTGCCATGTTTCCTCTCTCCTTAGTTGTTATGCGTCATAACAATGACTGGCGGGCCGTGCAAGCATTTGCAGCGCGAAAAAAGCGCTTCAGGATAATTGTTGTGCAGGATAACAACGAAGTCCTAAGAACCGGGCGGTATGCACCGGGCAGGGACAAGACCGGAACCACCGGCTGGACGAGAGGACTTCGCAATGGACCCCCGCAAGACGATCGAGACGGACCGCATGTCGCGCTTTCAATGGTCGATCGTGGCCATCATGCTCGGCCTGATCGCGCTGGACGGCTTCGACGTGCTGTCGATCAGCTTTGCCTCGCCCGGCATCGCGGCGGAATGGGGCATCGACCGGGGGGCGCTGGGTCTCGTGCTGTCGATGGAGCTGATCGGGATGTCGGTCGGGTCGATCTTCTTCGGACGGCTGGCCGACGGGTTCGGGCGGCGCACCACGATCCTGGCGTGCCTGTGCGTCATCGCGCTGGGCATGTTCGGCGCGTCGACCGCCGATGGCGTCGTTTCGCTGTCGGCGTGGCGCGTCGGCACCGGGCTGGGCCTGGGCGGCATGCTGGCGGCGACCAATGCCGCCACGGCAGAGGTTGCCAATGGCCGCTTCCGCTCGCTGTGCGTGGTGCTGATGGCGGCGGGCTATCCGCTGGGCAACGTGATCGGCGGCAGCGTCGCGGCGCAATTGCTGGCGATGTACGACTGGCGCGCGATCTTCCAGTTCGGCGCGGTCGTGGCGGCGCTGTTCGTGCCGCTGGTCTGGTTCTGCGCGCCGGAATCGATCGAATTCCTGATGCAGCGCCGCCCGCCGGGCGCGCTCGACAAGGTGAACCGCACGCTGGCCCGCATGGGCAAGCCCACCATCGACGCCCTGCCCGCAGCGGAACCGGAGCGGGAAAAGCCGGGGCTGCGCACGCTGATGAACAGCCAGCACATGGTGCCGACGCTGGCGCTGACCTTCGTCTATTTCGCGCATATCATGACGTTCTATTTCATCCTGAAATGGATACCCAAGATCGTCGCCGACATGGGTTTCGAACCGTCCGCCGCGGCGGGCGTGCTGGTGTGGGCCAGCGTGGGCGGGCTGCTGGGCAGCGCCTTGCTGGGCCTGCTGACCATTCGCGTGCGCGTGTTCTGGCTGACGGTCGTCGCCATGGCGGCGTCATCGCTGATGGTGGTCTGGTTCGGCCAGTCGCAGAGCGATCTTGCCTCGCTCTCCATCACGGCGGCGGCGGCGGGTTTTGCGACCAATGCGGGCGTCGTGGGCCTCTATGCCGTGGTCGCGGCGGCGTTTCCGACCGCGCTGCGCGCTTCGGCGACGGGCGTGGTCATCGGGATCGGGCGCGGCGGATCGGCGCTGGCGCCCGCGCTGGCGGGTTTCCTGTTCGCGGCGGGCTACGGCCTCGGCTCGGTCGCGTTGTTGATGGCGCTGGGTTCGCTGGCCGCCGCGCTTGTGCTGCTGCTCGTCGTGCGGCATGCGGTCGCGACATGACCGCAGCACGCGACAATCTCGGCCCGCTCGACCGACTGGTCGGCTATCATTTCCGCCGCACCTCCAGCGCGATGCGCAAGGATTTCGAACGCGCGGTCGACGGGCTGGGCATCGGCCAGGTGTCGTTCGCCGTGCTGTCGGTGATCTCGGCCAATGCCGGCATCCGGCAGGGCGAAGTCGGCAGCATGCTCGACATCCAGCGCGCCAACATGGTCACGATCATCGGCGATCTGACGAAAGCAGGACTGGTCGAGCGCGGCCGGGACGAGAGCGACCGGCGCGCGGTCACGCTGTCGCTTACCGCCGAGGGGCAGGACATGCTGGCCACCAGCCTCGCCCGGATCCAGGCGCGCGAGGCAAAGGCGCTGGCAGGGCTGGACGAAGCCCAGGTCGAGGCGCTGATCGCGACGCTGAACGCCATCCGCCGCAATTGCGAGAACGCGGACTGATCCTACCGCCGGGGACAGGCGCGTGACGCGGCCTGCCCCCGGACAGATGAGTTTACGTCAGAACTCCGCGGAAAGCTGGATGTACCAGTTCTGCGGGCGGGCGTAGATCTTCTCCGCATAGCCCAGCGTGCCAAGCGATGCGTTGCCCTGGATCAAATAATCCTTGTCGAACAGGTTGATGACCCCCGCCTGCAGGCGATAGCGGTCGAGGAAGCCCAGCTCGATCGAGGCATTGCCCACGAAATAGCCGTCCTGCTCGATCTCGGGCACGCTGCCGGTGATGAACACGAGGGCAGAGGTATAGCTGCCGTCGAAACGCGGGGTCAGCGTCATGTCGTCGCCCAGGTCGAATTCGTAACCCACCGCGAAATTGCCCTGGAAGGATGGCGTCAGCGGCAGGTCGTCGCCGGGCTGCACCGTCGCTGTCGCGCCGGGAACCTCGGTGATCGACTTGATCTTGTCGTCCAGCACGCTCATCCCCGCGTCGAGCCGCAGCCCGCTGCCGAACGGGTGATAGCTGGCCTCTGCCTCGAACCCGCGGATGCGCGCCTTGCCCGCGTTGAACAGCAGCGGCACGACGCCCTGGCGGAACACCAGCTGGATGTCGCTGTATTCCGCGTTGAACGCCGCCAGGTTCAGCCGGACATCGCCCAGCTGCATCTTGGCGCCCACTTCATAGCTGTCGACCGTCTCCTCGCCGAAGGGCACCGGCTCGAACCCCGGCGGCGGCGCGTTGTAGCGGGTGTTGAACCCGCCCGACTTGAAGCTGCGCGCATAGGAGACATAGCCATTCAGCCAGTCGGTGAAGCGGTATTTCGCGCTTGCCGATCCGGTCAGCGCACTGAACGTGTCGCGGAACGGCTCGTCATAGATGAACAGCGGCCCGCCCTCTGGGATTGCCAGGGTCGGCAGCGGATCGGGATCGGGCAGCGTCGCGGGGAACAGGTTCAGCACCGTGCCCGCATAGGTCTTGCGGTCTTCGGTATAGCGCAGCCCTCCCGTCAGCTCGAGATCGGTGGCGACCTCGACCGAGGCCTCGCCGAACACGGCGATGGAGCGCGTTTCAAGGTCGGAGTATTGCAGGTCGCGCGTACCCGGCCCGCCCGACAGGATCGACCCGATCACCGGCGGTGACGGCGGGAACGAAAGCGGCACGGTGGCACGCTCGTTCGTGTCCTCGTCAAAGTAATACGCGCCCAGGATGCCGCTGACCGGGCCGGAATCGTATTGCAGCTGCAGTTCCTGGCTGAACTGGTCCGACTGCGATCCGACATCGGTGGTGATGATCAGGAAGGGCGTGTTGTCCGCATCGCGAATGCCGCGCGATTCGGTTGAGCGATAGGCGGTGATGCTCTTGAGGGTCAGGCTGTCCGACAGGTCGAGCGTCGCGGTGCCCGACATGCCCCACACCTCGGACTCGCTCATCACGGCGGCGGTGCCGCCATTGGTGTACTTGCCCAATGCCTGGAAATCGTTGGCGCAGCGCGCATCGTCGATATTTGGCACGAAGGGCGCGCCGAAGCGCGGATCGCCCGGCGCCAGCGGGGCGAAGGGGATCGTCGCGCCGGGGCATCCCGCCGCCACGCTGACGATGGCGGGCACGGGCGCATTCTCGTTGATGCCGGCGAACACGAAGGGCGCGCCGTTCTCCTTGCGCTTCGTGTAATCGGCGCGCAGCGACAGCTTGAAGTTGGCAGCCGGTTCCCAGCGCAGCGCGCCGTTCAGCGTGCGGCTGTTGTCATTGCCCAGGTCCAGCCCGTCGAACGCGCGGATGACATAGCCGTCGCGCTTGCGAAAGCCGCCCGACACGCGCGCGGCGATATTCTCGCCGATCGGCAGGTTGAGAGCGGCGAAACCCTCGACCAGGTCGTCCTCGCCCACGCGGAAGCGGCCGTTGCCGGAAAACTCGCCGAACTCCGGCTCCTTGGTGCGGACCAGGATCGCGCCGCCGATGGTGTTGCGCCCGAACAGCGTGCCCTGCGGCCCGCGCAGCACCTCGACGCTGGCAATGTCGCCGAATTCGATGGTGCCGCCGACCGCGCGGCCGACATAGACCTCGTCGATATAGATGCCGACGCCCGGATCGACCGCCGCCGTGGGGTCCAGCTGTCCGACACCGCGGATGAATACCACCGACGATGCACTATTGCCCGAAAGCTGGCCCGCGGGCTTGAACTGCAGGCTTGGGGTGATCCGCTCAAGGTCGGAGGTCTGGGTGACCTGCCGGTCCTGCAACGTTTCGGCGCTGAAGGCGGAAATCGCGATCGGCGTTTCCTGCAGGCTCTCCTCGCGGCGGCGCGCGGTGACGACGATCGGCTCGCTGCCTTGCGCGGTGCGCGCGGACTGGTTCGTTTCGGTTACCGGCTGCGCCTCTTGCGCGGCGGCTGGCAGGGCGGTCATGCCCGCCGTCATCAGCACGGCCGAACCGGCCAGCAGCCATGCCCTGCGAAGCTGCGCCGAGCGCATGTGTGGTGTCGTGAGAACCATCAGCAATCTCCCCTTAGGTCCCCGGCTGTTTGCGCCGAGTCATCTTGTCGTGGCGGTATTGTTATCAAGGATAACAGATATAGCCAACAACAATATTCTTGCGCCGGAACCGGTCCCGGCACAGCTTGCATTCGTCAAGGGAGATGGGGCCGTATATGGCGTCAGCCGGCCCAGCGATCAGCTGATGGGTTCAAGCAGGCTCCTGATATCGGTGATGTCCGGAAGATTGGCGATGGCATCGGTGAATCGGCGGACCTGCCCGGCGTCCGGGCAGACCGCCGCGCGCGAGGCGCAGTCCGTGAACTTGGCCGCCAGCTCGTCGTCGTCCATCGGCCGCGGCGGTGCGCCGCGCGCGATCGCAATCTCGAACCGCTTCCGGCTGCCATCGCGAAAGCGCACCGTCGCGGCCCCTCCGGCGCCGCTATCCAGCGCGGGATTGGCCACAATGCGGGCACTAATGCGCCGCGCCATGGCCAGTATCGCGCCGTCATGCAGCGCATCGGGGGCGAAATCGTCCAGCCCTGCCCTGCCCCGCACGATCGCAACCGCCGTGGCGAAGGGGATCGAGAACTTGGCGTCGATCACCACTTCGGGCGCGCACTTGCGCCCGGCCGGTTCGACCAGCATCTGCTGGACCGCGCTGACCTCGACCTCGATGCTCTCGATGGTATCCGCTCCGGAGCTGGCCAGTTCCAGGCCGATCTCGATGAACGGATGCGTGCCGCGGCAGCTGGGCCATGGCTTGAAGGTCAGATCCTCGACCAGGAAGCGGTCGCCGATGCCGTCCGTCAACCGTTCGGGCGAAAACGCGCCGCCCGCGAACAGGGCATAGAACCCGGCGCGCCCTTCGAGCGGAGCCTCGAACCCGGCCACGCCGCTGGCGGCCAGTTCGGCGCTGGT
>JAPYSD010000013.1 GCA_029936705.1 Croceicoccus sp.
TCGACGCGCAGCAGCGTGCGTTCGCCGTCCTTGTGGAAGCGGGTGACAGCGTGGATGATGTAGCCCACGCTGATATTGCGAATGTGCCCGGCGCGGATCTTCGCGACGGTGTCCTTCACGTCGTCCGTGTCGGCCAGGCGGATGCGCGCGATCGCCTCGTTCCCGTCGATGCGGGCACTGCCCTGCTCGACCGATCCGATCACGCTCGACAGCCGATAGCTGGAATGCGTATCGAGCACCGCGGCGCCGGCATTCAGCCGGTCAAGTCGGACGGCACCGGGATCGAGGCTCAGCTCCTCGTCCACGATTTCCCATTCCAGCCAGTCGAACATCGCCCGGCGCGCCCCGGTCGACCACACGACCTCGACGCTGTTGTCCTCCTCCCGATACGAAGAAGGCCGCGTCTCCGCGGCCCTCATGATCATCGGTGCTGATACCCTGCGTTCCTGCGGGGCCGTGTCAGTCGCCGCTGGCATTGCCATTATCTCCTTCGTTGTTCGCGCTGCCCTTGTCCGGACCTCCACGCGCGGGCGCATTGGTGCCCTCCAGCTGCAGGCCCAGCTGCTCCAGCTTGACCTTGTCCTGGGCGATCTCCTCGACCAGCTCGTCGAAATTCTCGCCCCGGGCGCCGATCTCCTTGCGCAGGCTGGTCACCCCCATGCCCAGTTCCTCGCGGATTGCCTTCGCGTCCTTCAGCCGGTCGATGCTTTCGAAGGCAGGCGGCGTCCAACCGATCTCGTAGAACCGCTTGGCAATCATGCCCGTCTGGAAGGCGTCTTCCAGGAACCAGTCCCAGATCCGCTCCAGCATCCCCGGGATGATCAGCAGCCACTGCAGCCGCCCGCAGAACCGCTGGAATTCCAGTGTCCCGGCGCGGTAGCTCGAATAGTTCACGTTCGACAAATCGCCGGTGCCATGCTCGTACGGCACGCCCGCACCCGTCGTTGCGCCCAGCAGGACCACGCGCGAGAATTCGGCGATCGCGGTCGACGGCTTCGGATCGCCGAATGTCACCTGGTCACCCGCCTGCAGCCGCTGGATCATGCCCGGCTCGAAGAACTCGACCTCCAGATCGTTGATCGTGATCTCGTCGCTGTCCGCTCCCATCGGCAGTTCCTGCCCGATGCTCTCTTCGGACGGCGTGATAAAGGCAGCGAAACAGGATTCGATCTTCTTCCGGACGACATCCGCCTCGATATACTCGTCGATGTCCTCGAACCGCTTGATCACCGGCTCGAAGATCGACCGTCCGCGCATCTGCCCGGGCCAGTCCGGCCGGTAGAGGTGGATCACGTCGGCCGCCGCGAATTCGAGCGGCTTGCCTGCCCTGGACGAGAGCGCATTTCGCGAAGCCTTGAACCGATACTTCGTCGGCCGCCCGAAATCGTCATATTCGATGGCCTGCTGGCCCGAACCCGGATCCAGCATGTCGCCGTCGAGCACTTCGATGCGCGTTGCGACCACGCCATCCTTCGATCGGTCGAAACGCCGAACGATGAAGCATTCGCCGTCGCCCAGCATCGTGCCGATCGCCAGGTCCTGCAGGCCGTAGAAGTCGAGGCGGCGCTGCCAGTCGGCGTTCTTCACCCAGACCTTCCAAGCTTCGATCACCTTCTTGGGCGCCTTGGGCGTTCCAACGATACCGAACCCGACCAGATTGTTCAGCAGCGTCTGCCGAACCTTCGAGGCATATGGGTTCGTGGCCAGCAGGCGGCGGATACGCCGCCTGTTGACCGCTGCCCGCGGGATCGCATCCTCGACGCGCCCCGTGTTGACGTCAAAATCGGCGACACCGGTGTTATCCAGCCAGCGCTTCGACTGGCGAGCGCGCACGCTGCGCACCTGGTCGACCGCGAGTCGCGCAGTCTCGTTGCGCAAGGCCTGCTGCGGCGAGAATACGGCGATCATCCGGTCCCAGGCGTTCATCGCAGGCTCCGGAACCGCGCCACGGTCACGCGGCGAGGATTGACGGTCGAGGCGGCCGCCTCAAGCTCGCCCTTCATGTCCTTTCGCAGCCGCCGCATCTCGTCGAGCGAGTGGTATTCGATCGAGCGGCCATCGGCATAGATGACCCGCTTCCGGCCATTTGTGAGCGCAAGGTCCAGCGCGTCCAGGTCGGACTGGGTCCATGCCATCGGGTCAGCTCCTGCGCTTGCCGAGCCAGTCGCCCTTCCGCTTCCGCTTGATCATCGTGCGGCGGACCGGGCGCTTGGCTGGCGCAATCTTGGGTTGTTCCTGCTCCGCCTCAGCGGGCACAGGGTTCGGTTGCTCGGCAGCCTCGACGGCCTGCTCGGCATAATCGCTCTTGTTCGGCCACAGGATCGCGAACCCCCGCGGGATCCAGCGCATGTCCGTGCGGCTCTGCGCGAAAGGCGGCTTCAGGATCGCCGCTTCCGCATAGACCAGATGGTCCCATGTCTCGTTGCGGGCGCGCCGCGCCTTCCACTTGCCGTCGACCAGCTCTTCCGCGACGATCTCGTCGGCGTGCTCCTCGCTCAGGTTCTCCGGCAGATGGATGTAACCGGGGCCCGGCACGGTCCGGCGCAGCCGGGCGTCGAGGATATTCTTGATCTTGTGCACGTTCGGCCGCCACAGCCTGGCCGAGGTCTTCTTCCGCCCGCCCTTCACCTTCTGGTCGGCAAATTCCGCCGGCGGCATCAGCTTGTTATCGTTCGGGCGCGAACCGCCCTTGACCAGCGTGATGCGGTTCGCTGCCACGCCCAGAGCGCGAGCAGCCTGCCAGAAGAATTTCGAGCCCTCCGTCGCCTGGTCGCCCTTCCGATCCGAACCGCCCGTGTCGACGGTGACCGACAGGATCGGCGCGTGGCCGACCGTGACGCCCATGTCGACCATCGGCACCTTGCGGTCGAACAGCGGCAGCAGCACCTTCCAGTGTTCCTTGTGCAGGAACGGCATGATCGACGTCAGCCCGTCATCCAGAACGTGGATGGCGAAGCGGTCGACCAGCCATGTCTCGCGTCCCGCCGCGGTGCCGATGATCGCCACCTCGAACCGGTCACGCTGCACGTCGATAACCGCGTTCAGCACTTTCGGCCCGCGGGGCACCGTCCCCAGCTGCCAGCCTTGTTCCCGCCGCTTGAGCAAGTCCGCCGCCTCGAGCGGTTTCTCGCCAGACAGTTGCGAGCGATAGTTCACACCGGCCTTGACGTTGAAGAACGTCTTGAGCGGGTTCTCATCCTGCCGGTCTTCCCAGGCCATCTGCGCTTCGCGCCATTCGCGCGCCAAGGCGCCCCAGCTGGTGAACGACAGCAGCCCGTCGCGCCGGAATGTCCGCCGCCGCTTCGACGCCTCAGCATTCGCGGCCACAAAGCCGCGGTTCGGCAGATCCACCAGACTGTCGAGCAAAGCCCGCTTGGCGGTCGGCTCAAGCACCGATCCGCAGCAGGGTGCAATGACATGCGCCGATTGCTCGGCCTCGTCGAGCGTTCCGGCATCGAATTTCAGGTCGCGGCGCAGGTTCAGCTCGGCCCGGCTCCCGCACTCGGGACACACCGGCTGCAGCCGCTCGTCGGTCCCGCTGGCGATGAACGCCTCGACCCCGCCAATTTCCCGCGCCGGGCTGGACGACACCAGCTTGGTGTCGCGCCCTTCGAACGATGTCTGCCGGCCATTGAGCAGCTTGATCGGGCTGCCCTCGCCCTCGACGTCATCCGGCATCGCGTCGTAGTCATCGAGCCAGCCCCGGCAATACGGGCGCTGGCGAAACTGCGAACGGACCGGCCAGGCCGCGCCCAGGTACATGCCCCGGAACAGCTTCAGGTGCATGTTGTCCGACGCATCGCCGTGGGCGAGCTGCGCCTTTAGCACCGGGATCGAGGCGAGCAGCTGGTCGATGCGCAGCTTCACGAACGCCTCGGCAGCCGCCTTGTCCGGTTGCACCATCAGGAACGGCTCGGGATCGTGCTCGATCGACCAGCCTATCCAGGCCTCGCCGACCATCGACTTGCCCGCCTGTGCCGGCCCCATGTCCCCGACCTCGCTGGTCTCGGGATCGGACAGCGCGTCCATGATCTCCGCCAGGAACGGCAGGGCCATGGGATCGTAATGCGGAATGTAGCGTTCGGCCCACTCGCTGACCGACAAGGCTTCCTTGGGCTGCAGGAGATGGGCCAGGCGCGCAAGCACCTGCGCTCCCGTCTCAAACGGCGGAATCGCCTCCCTCATCCCAAGCATCGTCGATCTCGGCAATTGTCCCCAGTTCGGCGGCAAGCGCCTTCAGGTCCTGTTTCAGCATCTCGTCGATCTGCGCGATTACCTCGCGCGACAGGTCGACACGCTTGGCCAGGCGGTCGGAAAAACTCTCGTTGCGGCGGCGCACCGCGACCAGAAGGTTCGCCAGCGCCTCCTCGACGCTCGCCTTCCGGATTAGATCGCCCCGTTCCTTGCGGACCTTGGTCGATAGCAGCTCTTCCTGCAGCAGCTTCAGCCGCTCATCGGCCGAAAGACCCGGCTGTTCGACCGTCGCCGCGGCGTCGGCGCCGAGGAAGTCGATCGCGTACTGGCGAACATCGTCGGCGTGCGCGCGCTTGGCGGCCTCGTCCCGGTCACGCTTCTCCTGCAGCCAGGTCAGCGCCCTCGCCACCGGGATCTCGTAGGCGATCCCCGGCCTGCCGGTGACGACGGTCGGGAATGCCGGGCAGTCCTCGATCAGCTTCCGCAGCGTCACCACCGACGGGACGCCGGGGATGTTGCTGAACTCCTCTAGCGAGGCGAGCCGATCATTCGTGACTGCCTCTTCAGCCATGGCTTAAACCGAAACCGAAAGAACAAGCGAAAGGCCGCTGCAAAACCAAAATTTTTTCATACGTTGCGCCTTCGGCCCCCGTATAGGCGGTAACCCCAGGAAGGACCCGCAACGGGTGCCGAGGCGCAGAGGCAGCGAGGCTGGGCCGCGACCTGAAGGTCACCCCGGCGAACCGGGCCATCGCCGCCGCTGGTCCGACGCTCGAACGCCCGCGACCAGCATATCCATCTGATAGCCCATTTGCCGGAAAAGCCGGACAGAGATTATTTGCAACGCGCATCATTCTACACCTTGACCCTCTCTACCTGCGCTTTTCTGCGGCGTTCAGCGCATTGCAGATTGCACTTAACGCCCGCTCGAAGCGCTTGCGCAGCCCATCCTCGCCGAAACGGATGCGCATCCGGTGCTTGATCTTGCGCCACGGCACCCGCTTGTGCCCGCGCTGGAGATAGCCGACAGCCACCACCACGAGCCGCCGATCCTCCTCGCTCTCGATATGGCCCAGCCACTCGCTGACCCGATCACGCCGGGCAATCTGCGCGCGGGTCAGCGGCAGCGGACGGATCGGAGCCTCCTCCATGTCGCCGCCCCGCGCGTCGTACTCCCATGCCTCGCGCGTCATCTGCTGCCATGGCCCGTCGGTCGCGAACGGAGACGTCCCGCCACCAGGCGAACGCCGCCACAGTTCAGCCGCCTCGACCAGCGCATCCTTCACCGTCTCGAATGTCCAGAATGACTGCAACGCTACCGCTTCACCCATCGCAAACCCCTTCCCTTCCACTGGAACCCGCCCATCCCAACCGATGGAAGTCCCGAGCCAACCACCGCAATCAATCGCAAACCCCTATATCTGTTAGCTATTTCTCTATCTCTTCCCTCTCGGAAGGAAGGAAATGGAAGGATGGAACCCAAAAGCATGGTCCTGTTCACGGCGATTTCACCCTCTCCCCACATGAAGAGGTATGGCCGGATTGCCTTCCAAGGTTCCAAACACACCCATAAACGCTGAAAACTCAACGCCTTGAAAACTTCCATTCGTTCCGTTTCGCCCCTTACGCCGGAACCTCCACCGGGACAGCGCAGGGGGCGCGGGGGCGCTCGCCAGCCTCTTTCGCGCCATCGCGTCCGCTCCCGCACGCTATGCATCGAGCGGGTTGAAACCGTCGCCCTCGGGCCATCCCTCGGGCAAGTCCGGCAGCACCGGCTCGGGCTCGCTGTCGGGCACCGACCAGTTGCCGCTCTTGATCGCGTCGGCCGTGACACCCGGGCGCAGCTGCACCTTCAGCCACCACACCCCGTTCGAGGTCTTTCGCTCGAACTGGCGATCCTCCATGGCGGAGACGAAGCCCGCGCGCTTCCATTCGCTCGCGCCGGTCGCCTCGACCCATGCCTGGAACACTTCCCAAAGCTCGGTCGCCATGACACGCACCGCCAGGGGATCCTCGCCGACCTCGCAGCACTGCGCCAGGAAGCGGCCCAGCTGATCGCTGTCCTCGCGGTACTTGCGCGTCGCGGCCTTGACCTCGTCGGGCACGAACAGCCCGCCCTCGCGCCACTCCAGCAACCCGTCGAGCAGCCGGTTCAGGATGCCGCTGGCTTCGCCCTTCAGCTTGTCGGGCAGGCTGCGATCGATCTCGTCCTCGGGAATGGTGACATTCCACGGGACCAGCTGCATGCGCGCCCACATGCCGTAGCTGAAATCGCGTATGTTCGGCTTGTTGTTGCCACTGATCGTCAGCTTGAAGCTGGGCAGAAAGGTGAAGAACCCCTTGTTCAGGTGGCGCGCATTCACCGGATCGCCGCCCGTCCATTCCTTGATCAGGCCGTCGTTCATCCGCATGCCCTTGGTCGGCTCCGACACGCGCAGGAAGCGCACGCCGGGCAGCACCGCGATGTCGGGCGTGGCCTGGTCACCGCGGCGCTTGCCGCCATTATCGGCCAACGATTCGATCCCGATCGAGCCGGCATAGTCGCCCGCCAGATGCGCGATCGCCTCGACCCAGGTGCCCTTGCCGTTGCGGCCTCCGCCATAGAAGAACGCCAGCTTGTGCTCAGTGATGTCGCCGGTCAGGCTCAGCCCGCCCCACTGGTGCAGGAACCGTCGCATGTCGTCGCTCGGCTGCACCCGGCCCATGAAGGCGTCATATTCGGGGCACTTGGCCGTCGGCGCATATTTCACCGGCGCCAGCTTCGTGATCAGATCGTCGCGCCGGTGCGCATCCTTGCGGATCTTCCAGCCATCGGTCTTCCACTCGCTCTTGCCCTCGGCGATCTCGGCCGAGCTGCGCTTGACGTTGTTTCGGATCAGGCGAAGCGTGCCGTTGGCGACATTGATCGCCATCCGGTCGGCATCGAAGGCCTCGGGCTTCACTACGACGCTCTCGAAGCCCTTGATCCACTTGATCATGCGCGAGATCATCGCCCCGCTTTCGCTGGACTTTGCCCATGCCGCGATCTTGTCGGACCACAGCACCATCTTCTTGGGATCGAGGATCTTGTCGAGCAGCGGCAGGCCGTCGAACCATTCGCGCCGGCCATCGGGTTCGAACCAGCTGCGCGGCAGCTTCTCCTCCCGCCGATAGGGCCGTCCTTCTTCGGCATGGCTGCACCCGCTGGCCGCGACCAGCGCCGCCTCGTTCCGGATCGCCCGCACGGTCAGCATGATCGAGCGGATCAGCTCGGCCGGCAGGCTGTCCTTTTCCTCCGACAGCAGCGACCAGTGGGTGCCCTGCCAGGCATACCAGCCCAGCTCGGCGCAGAACCGGAAATTGTGGCCATGCCGGATTCGCCACCGCTCCGCATTGCCAAGGTCGGTCAGCGGCAGGCGCGAGCACTCCAGGTCGGCGAGCGGATCGGGCAGCACCCTGATCCTGCCGGCATCCCCCGAACCCCCAACAGATGAACTGGCGGAAGCTCCGGCAGCGGAAGAACCGGCGGACGAAGGGGGCGCGGGACCATCCCCGGCAGCACCGTGGCCAGAGAGGATATTGCGGGTGGTCATGGCTCAGCGGACGCGCGCGATCACGATCTCGAGAGCGAAGCCGAACCAGGCAACGGCAAGGAAATAGCCTGTGGCATCCTCATCATCGCGCACGACCGTATGTGCGCCGCCAATCTCGAAACTCGGCAAGAACTTCACGCCACTTCCCTCCCCCTGAAATCATCCACCGCGACGCGGGGCAATCCGCCCCAGCGCAGCGCATTGGTCAGCGCCTCGGCGGCGCCTTCATTGTCGCAGGCGATCGCCACGCCGCTCCCCAGCCCGCGCAGCGCCGACAGCGCCGTGCGCGACCAGTCGAGCACGCAGATCCCCTCGCCGCCCGCCGCCATCCATTCGACCGGATTGCCGAACAGCCGCAGCCGATCTTCACCGCCAAGCTGCGCGGCATGGAAATGCTCGTAGCCCAGCAGCCAGCCCGCGCCGGTCCGCAGCGCCCAGCTATCCCGCTCGCTGCTGGACATGGCGACCAGGTCCACCAGCACGCCTTTCTCGCGCACCGCGACGATCAGCCGCGGCTCGCCATCCTCGACAGGCTCCCAGCGCCCGCCCTTCCCGATCGCGGTCCGGACCCGGCCCAGCGCGCCCGCGCCGGTCAGCTGCCCGACGATGCCGATCGGCACGCCCAGCGCCTCCAGCAGCCGCACCGCACCTAACGGCAACGCCGCCCTTGCGCGCTCCAGCTCCATCTCCAACGGATCGAGGCAGCCATGCTCGGGGCGCGGGTCAATCATCTGGACTGCCCCGCGCCCAGCTTGGCCTTGATCTCTGCCAGCTTGCGCCGCGCACGCGGCAGATCCTGCCGGGGCCCGTCGGTCGACAGGTCCATGACGATCTGGCTCAGCTGATTCAGCTCACGTCCCAGCGCATACAGCTGCGCGCGCGATTCCATCGGCTCTGGGCCAATCTCAGCCTGCAGGCCGACCGGCCGCGACTGCAACAAAGCCAGTTGACGCGCGGCATAGGACCGGGACCGGCGGGCCATCACGCGCTTTTCCGGTTCTGTCTGGTTCGCAAGGCGTCCGTAGAAACCCCGCGAACCATGGCTAAACGGTTTTGGCTCCTGCCCATATTTAGGAGCCAGACATTGATATCCCGACGCGCCGCCAAGAAACTCGCCGCCTTCGCCAGGCATGAAAACTGCACGGTCCCCATCACGCCGCCTCCGCCACATAATCGGACGAGCGCTCAAGCCGAGAACGACACGGCGCGATCCAGCGCAGTTCGGTGCCGTAATGCCCGGTCAGCCAGACCAGCCACGCATAGGCAGTCGCCGTCGACCCGCCCTGCGAAAGACGCCCCTTGTGCATCACGACGCGTTCGGAAAACTGCAGGACGATCGTCGGAGGGTTGATGCTGAACAGGCGCTGGTGCCGACCGACGCCCTCGAGGAAGGCGCTGCGCACGATCACGGCGCATCCGACCTCGCTCGTCCGCCGCATCCGTTCGATGAAATCCTCGGCAAGCCGGAACGGCGGGTTCGTGATCGTGAAATCCACCGGATCGGGATCCGGACCGAACAGGTAATCGCGTTGGTCGAAGCCAAAGCCGTAGTCGTGGACGTCGCTCGCCTCGACACGCGCGAAATACTCGCGCAGCGGCGCGACCATGTGCCCGCGATTGGCGGCAGGCTCCCTGCACGACATCAGACCAAGGTCGATCGCTTCCGGCCCGTCCTGCAGATGCCTGCACAGCGCCCGCGTCGCCCAGGGCGGCGTCGGAAAATCGTCGAGCGAGTCGTGCGGCTCGCTGCGCTGCTGCATGACGGCGGAGGACCGGTTCTGGCTCATGCCGGACCGCCGTTCTCGTCGATGTAATGCCAGATCGCATCGACCGTTTCAGGTTTCGGCTGCGAGCCAAGCCGAAGGCGCACCACCAGATCCGCGTCGCCTCTGGATGCAATGCCGAAAGCGTATGGCGTGATGCCTTCGCGCTCGCAGAAAGCCACGATAAGATCATAGATAGGGTGTCGCTCCTCCACGATACCGCCACCCCGCAGGACGCTGGCGCGCTGTCCATCCGGAGGCGATATCCTCTCCCGCAGATCGGGCACCGCCGGTGGCTCGAACGGCAGGAAATGCGCGCAGCCCCTGAAGCCGGGAACATGACAGAAGGGGCACGGCCTGCGCGAGGTTGCCAAGACGGTCGGTGCAGGCCTGGACACAGCCGCCGAACGCCGCTCCCGCTCGCGATACGCCGCAGCCAGTCGCGCCGGCGAAATCCGCAGATCGCCCGGCATTTCCGACGCCAGCTGGCGAATGACGTCACCCGGACGCGTGGTAGGAAGCGAGCCCATCACTCGTCCTCGTCCGGCAGATGCCAGCCCTGCGCGATGCCTTCCTCACAGATGCAGATGCGCCGGATCTCGATGCGCAGCGCATGCGCCTCGACCAGACCGGCCGGATCGTCGCCCGCCAGTTCCTGCAGCCGCGCACGAAACTGCGCGACCACGGCCAGGCATGCCTCACGCTCGGCCAGAACGGCCTGTCGGATGGCATCGCTCATCGCTGGCCGCCCTCGTTCAGCAGGCTCACGATCCGCTCGACTTCACCGTCGTGATCGGCCTGCGCCAGCGTACGGTGATTGCGCATCGGCCACGAACCGCGATGCGACCGCGCAGACCCCGCCTCCGCCGCATCGGCATCGAACCGCTCGCCGACCGCGATCGCACGCAGCGCTGCATTAAGCTGGTCGCGCAGATCCTCGGCCTCGCAGCGGCGCAGCATCTGGACGGACCGGATCTCGTTCAGCGACATCGTCAGTATCGACACGCAGGGCCCATCGATCTGAACACCATGCGGCGCCTTCGGGCTGCCGACCGCCTCGAACGTGCGCATCGGCGAATAATGGAACCTCGACTTGCTCACAGCTTCGCCTCCTTCGTGGCTTTGCCGGCATGCGGGCCGGTCAGGATGGTGACGACGCGGCGGCCATAGGGGCTGTGATCCTCGACCGAGACGTGGCCGGACTGAACAAGGCACCGCATGCGATAGCTGGCCGCCAGTCTGCCGGAGAGATGGCAGAGCGCCGCCAGTTCCTCGTTGGTCGGACAGGGCGTGCCGCGGCGCGCGGCGCGAACCAGCGCCTCGAACACCATGGTCAGGCTGCTCTTGCGGATCCGCTTGCGCCGCACGGCCCCGCGGCTGATGCGCTGGCCGCGCGGCAAGGCACCGCGCCCGCGCTCGACGATGAAGGTAAAACCCCCGCCGTCGCGCTGGCGCAGCGGCAGCAGCGCGCCCGCCTCCACGAAAGGGCGCATCGCCTGCACCATCTCGCGCGGCGGGCTTTCGCCCCGGCCATAGCAGAACCGGTCGCCGGGAGACGCCGTCTCCACGAATGTCTCGAAATCGCCCCCCAGGAACACACTCACCCCCCAGTTGCCACGGCTTTCAGATGGCTGCCCTCGCTCGCGACCACGGCACGCAGCCGCGCAATGGCTCGATAGGCTTCGTCGATCTGCTCGATGATCCGGTCGCGCTCGACCGCGTTGATCGTGCCGTCCCGCGTCGCGTCGCGAACCTCGCTGGCGATGTCGCCGAACTCGGCGCTCGCATCGATCAGCGCGCCGGTCAGCGCGTCGATGCCCTCGCCGCAGTCGGGCAGGCGAACGACGACATGTCCCAGCTCGGCCGCCAGCGCGGAGAGGATCGGCGGAACCTGCCCCTGCGCGATGCAGGCCTCGTCCAGCGCATGCGCACATTCGAGCGGCGGGAACGCCGGATGGTTGAGGTTGCCCCAGTCGCCGGCGACCGATCGGCCGCGCTCGGCAGTGGCAGCAGCTCCATCGACACCGCCGCACTTGTGGATGGCTTCCCGCACCTTGCGCTTGATGCGCGCCTGCGCGGGCGTGAGCGGCGCGCTCATCGGCCACCCCGCGTCAGGTAATCGCCGCCGGTCAGAGCGGTGGTCGCATAGCCGGACAGGTCACGCGCTTGTCCGGTTGCGACTTCCCCCGCTTCGACCGAGACTCCGTTGACATGAGCGAACTCGACCGCCTCCGCTGGAACCCGACCATCTGGCCAGTTGCCCGCATCCGCGAAGAACTGCGCGAACTTGGTCAGCGTCGTCAGCGTGGGACTCGTCTTCCCTCCATCGATGCGCGAAAAGAAGCCGGAATCGTTGACGACAAGCCGCGCAAGGTGCGAGCGAGACTTTCCGCAGGCCTCTGCCCACTGGTTAGCGGCGAGGAACAGGCGCTCCAATGGCGCGACAGGTGGTGCATCCATCATGACGCTCTGAATGATGGATAATTCCATCATCTGTCAAGCGGATATTTCAATCGTTCCCCTGCCGGTTGGGATATGGGAATATCCAGCGGCAATGAAACGGGAAGAAACAATCCTTCAGGCGCGAATCCGCGAACGACTGAGCGCGACCGGCAAGTCGGCCCGGGCGCTCAGTCTCGAAATCGGTGCGAATGGCGGATATGTTCGTGACCTGCTCGATCCGGATCGATCGCCCACGCCATCCGCGCCCAGGCTGCAGGCGATGGCCGCCGCGCTACACACGACAACTGAGTATCTGCTGGGATCGTCAGAGAACCCGGATCAAGTACTCAGCGAGGTCGCGCTTGCCGACAACCGTCTCGACTTCACCGCGCAGCCCGCCTCCCGCCAGCATCGGCCCAAAGATGGCACCCCCGGCATTCCGCTCGTGGGAACCGGCGATTGCGCTGATCTCGAGGTTGTGGACGACGACGGTCACGACATATGGATCGAGCGGTCCAGCTTCGACGCCGATTACCAGGTACGGATGATCGACCGCCCGCCGGCGCTACGCGGCGCACGCCATGCCTATGCGATCTACTTCCAGGGCAGCAGCATGGAACCGCGCTTCTTCGCGGGCGAGATCGGCATCGTCGATCCCGATCGGCCCGCCGGGCCGGGTGACTTCGTGCTGGTCCAGCTGAACAATGGCGAGGAAGATCACGTCGTCAGTGTGCTGGTGAAGCGTCTGATCCGCCAGACCAGCGCCTATGTAGAACTGGAACAGTTCAACCCCGCCACCATCTTCAGGATCGACAAGAGCAAGGTCGCCCGCGTGCACAAGATTATGCCGCCAACGGATCTACTATTTCGCTAGACCGGCAAAGTGTCGCCACACGCTGAATAGACCAGATCGATCGCTTCCGCCGCGCCGGAAACATTGAATGTCATGTCCACTGTTCCGAAGTCATAGGTGGTCGCCCGGATTGCCACCTTTTCGGCATTCCGGAGACTGGTGACGAAGCTCGCCGGAGCAAGATTGAGCGCGTAGCTTTTGTCATATAGCCAAGAATCTTCTACCGGCGGCTCGGCATCAAACCGATAGATCAGCTTCCTAGATCTGGACCTGCCTTCGCCCAAGTAATCTCGCGAGATGACATTGACATAAACCGAGCCCGCTCCTGCTTCATCGCATTTCAGCACGAGTGAACTCTCGCCGTCTTCCGCCTTGACGTAGGCGATGCCGCGCCGATCGTCCGTGATCGGATCGATTTTCGAGAGATCGATCCAATTTGCGTTTATGTGCTCCTCATCGGCGTCACCAGCAGCGTGCGCGCCAGTCGCCACGGCGATCATGCCGATGAACCCACAAATCAATGTCCGCATCAATACCCCCTAACAGCATCCCCAATGTGCTTGATGTTGCCGCCACCCGAGGCGAGAGGAAAGAGTGATGGCTATTTCCATCATTTCCCTTGACGATGGATAAATCCATGATGTAGCTATCCCCCATCACAGGGGAGACCACATGCTCGCTTACGAAACCGCATTCCCGCACGCCGGGGCCACCGCCTACCTGAAGCCGACCGGCCTGCAGGTCCGCATCATCCAGCACCGCGCCGACGAGACCGTCTTCATTCAGCACACCGATCGGGCCTTGAACGACGCCGAGCGCGCCAGCGGCAACCGCACCGTGCCCATGGCCGACCTGGTCGCCGACCGCCTCGACGCGCTGCCCAAGCGCCGCCGGAGGGCCGCCTGATGCAGCACTTCCGCGACAACTGGGCGAATTACGGCATCGTGATCTTCGCGGCCGCGGTCGCTGCGCTGATTTTCCTGTCGGCGATGCCGTCATGATCCACCGCAATCGAGACGCCCGCACCACGCCCGCCGCGCAGATCTTCCGCGACGGCATCGCGGCCCACGGCCTGCGCGCCATGGTGATCGACTGCGCCGTGGTCGTGGCCGCCGTGGCCGCCCTCGCCGCCTCGCCCTTCATCGCCTACGGCCTCGACAGCCTGCTGATGGCGCTGGCCCGATGAACACGCTCGAAGAACGGTTCGCGCCATACCGCAAGCTGCTGCTGCTCCATGCCGAAAGCGCCGGGCTCGTTTGGGGCCGGGATGGCGGGCGGATCCGCGAGATCGCTATCGAAAGCGACCGGCTCACCAAGGAGAACTGCCAGAAGGCGGAAACCGAGCTGCCGTCTATCCAGGGCATGTACTGGGATGACGAGCTGAGTCACCTCTGGGCGGTCGGCAGACACGATCCGTTTCTGTTTCTGCATGCTGGTCTCGAATTCCTCGCCCTTGAAGCCGACAACATCTGTCTGGGCAGGATCCTGACTCTGCGCGCTTTTGCCCACACGCTGGGGCCGGAAGTGACGGATCGCCTGTGCGCCCTCGCGCTGGACATGATGATGGGCAGCTACGGGACCGAGTATCGACGGATCGAGGCAATCGAGCAGGACGAGGAAACCGCCGAGACCCGGAAGATCTATGCCCCGCTCGATTCAACCGACACACGCTTCGAGGAGGCCAGCTTCGTCCGCTGTGCGAGCACCGATGAACACGCGACGCTGATCAGCATCGCGGAGATCGACTGCGAGCTTGCCACCGAACTGAACGAGCTGATCGAGCTTCGCAGCAACGCCGCCCGCCAGGCCTTGCGCGGGGAGCTGGTCCGATGAACGAGCCCAGATGGATGCTCGACGAGGCCGCGCGCTTCGACCGCCAGCGCCGCCGCAGCCGCCTGCGCCAGTATAACTGGGGCTTCATCGCGGCGATCGCGTTCCCGCTGATCGTCTGGGGCATCGGTGCCGTCTGGGCGGTGCTGTCATGACGCTCGCGATCCGCAGGAACCGCCCCGATCTGGCCCTGATCGCCCGCACCGAGCTGGAGCGCCGCCACGCCAACGCCTCGCGCCAGCGCCGCCTCGGCCAGGCGAAGCCGGAAGAGGCAGAGATCTTCGCCCGCCATTGGGCCGCCATCAACGACATGGCAGGCGGAGAGGCCCCGCCCTTCGTGGCGATGCACTTCCGCTGTCCGGCAAGCGAGATCCGCTGGTGGCACCTGTGCCCCGAGAACGTCGAGGTCGACCGCTTCCAGCAAGCCGCGCTGCAGGAGCTGCGCCGAGCGACCGAAGCCGAATGCCTAAAAGAGTACCACGCTAGAGGGAAAGCCGATCACGAGCAGATCAGGGACCGGTTTTGGCGGCTCAAGGCGCTCGACAGCGCAATCGCCGAGCCAGTGCTCGGCCCGTTCACCTTCCCCGTTCCCAAGCCATTGAAGGAGGCCGCATAGTGCCTGAAGTTGACGAACATACGCATGAGATCGACGCTGCCGATGGCGGCAAGCGCTACCCGTCCGTCACCCAGCTGACCGACCTGATCTTCATGCTCAACGACGGCGAGTTCAATTCCGCCTGCGCCGAGAAGCTGAAGATCTTTGCCGCCAACCTGGAAGAGATCGGCTGCGACACCGGCAAGAAGATCAAGGGCAAGATCACGCTCTCGATCGATGTCGAGCGCGAGGCGGACGGCATCTACTTCTTCACCCCGCAGATCAAGCTGACCACCCCGACCGAGAAGCACGGCCGGACCATTGGCTGGGTCACCGAGGATAACCGCTTCACCCCCAACAAGCCCCGTCAGGGCAACCTGTTCGGTACCGTCCGCGAGGTCAGCCAGGCCCGCGTGGTGCGCGACGTCTGAGAAAGGAAATTCGATGCCCGAAATTACTCCGCAGGATGCCGGCACGATGATCAGCGAGGCTGTCGCCGCCGCGCGCGAGTTCCCGCGCCCGATCATCGAGGATGTGATCGATCCCCGCGATGCCACCGCGGCTCCCGTGGTCATCTCCGCGCATGGTGTCAGCAAGGTCGAGCCCTCGATCTTCGATGCCTACCGCGTCAATCCGCTCGCCCGTATCGGCACCGCGCATCTGACCACGCTCGAAAGCTTCATCGACCACACCCTGCGCTTCCAGCAGTCAAACAGCGCGATCTTCGCCTGCGACGACATGACCAAGGCGAAGCTGACCACCGTCTTCGATTATCACCCACCCGTGTCCGACCTGGACGAGGCCCGCCACCTTCGCCACCGCGCCGAATACGCATTTCCCTTCTCCGACGAATGGAAGGCCTGGAACGAGCAGAACGCCAAGCCGATGAGCATGGCCGACTTCGCCGCGTTCCTCGAGGACCGCGTGATCGACGTCGTGGCCGACGGAGCACCGACCACCGACGCAGCGAAGGACTTCGTGAAAGCCGTCGGCGGCACCATGGCCAGCCCGTCAAAGCTGATCGAGCTCGCCCGCAACCTGCAGGTCTACGAGAATTCGGTGCTGAAAGAGGCGCGCAACCTGTCGTCCGGTGAAGGCCAGCTGACTTTCGATTCCCAGCATGTCGACGCAGACGGTAAGCCTCTCAGCGTGCCGAACATGTTCATGATCTGCATCCCGATCTTCGCCCGCTCGCCGGACTTCTTCCGTCTGCTTGCGCGCCTGCGTTACCGCAAGGCGAACAACGGGGTGCTGTTCTGGTATGAAATCTGGCGCGCCGACCTGGCCTTCGAACAAGCCTTCAACGCCGCGATCGACAAGGTCCGCACAGAGACCTCGCTGCCCACCTACATCGGCTCGCCCGAGCAGTGACCGACGGCCAGATCTGGTTGGCAATCTTGGGACTGGCGATCTTCACGGGGATCGCCAGCCTGAGAGTGTGGCAGGAAGCCCCTGAGCGGACCCGCCGGCGCATCGCTCGGAAGGTCGCACAGCGCCGCAGCCGCAGGAGCGCTCGATAGTGCCCGGCCCGGTCGAGGCCGTACTGATTGCCGCCAGCTGCATCCTCGCCGCGCTGTCCGGCTTCCGCTGGGGCAAGCACGCCGCGCAGACGATGGGCCGGCCCGATGAAGAAAGCGAAGGAAGCCAATGATGTCCCGCACCGCCTGCATCGTGACCCAGCTGCTCTGGATCCTCGCCCTCTGCTTCGGATGGAGGCCGGAGGTATGAGCAACCTCGGCGTCCATCAGGTGCACAGCGAAGGTGTCGAACTCACCCTGCAGTCACTTCGCGCCTACTGGTCTGAGCACCAGCATTTCGCAGTGGCCTGGTCGGGCGGAAAAGACAGCACGGCGCTCCTGACTCTACTGGTCCACCTTATCGACACCGGCGCAATCCCGCAGCCAGAGTGCCTCTGGGTTTTCTACGCCGACACGAGGCAGGAGCTTCCGCCTATTCAAGCTGCTGCAGAGCAGATCATGGCAAGGCTGCGGAGGCGGAACTGGATCCGCGTCGTAGTGGTACGCGCGCCGATCGACAAAAGGTTCATGGTCTACATTCTCGGACGGGGCGTTCCGCCGCCAAACAACAACACTTTGCGTTGGTGCACACGACAGATCAAAGTCGATCCGATGGCCGCTGCGTTGGAACAGGCGCTCGATAGAATGCCGGGCAAGGCACTGATGCTGACCGGCGTCCGACAGGGCGAGAGCGCTATCCGCGACGGACGTATAGCGATGTCCTGTTCGAAAGACGGCGCCGAGTGCGGCCAAGGTTGGTATCAGCAGGTGCTGCCAGACGCTAAAGGCATCAAGGGCCGCCTGGCAACTCTCGCGCCAATGCTCCATTGGCGGGTCTGCTGGATCTGGGACTGGTTGAAGATCTTCGCGCCAATGGCTGAGTTCGGTGAATGGCCAACTCAGATCCTTGCAGATGCCTATGGCGGTGATGATGCGACTGAGATCAACGCACGCACGGGTTGTATCGGCTGCCCCCTCGCTCAGCGTGACACGGCGCTGGAGACGATCGTCACTATGCCAGCCTGGTCTCACCTTTCTCCCCTGTTGGAACTGAAGCCGCTCTATCGGTGGATGCGCGAACCGCACCAGCGCCACCGCAAGAGCGGCGTAGAGCGACTGAAAAGCGGGGCAATCGCCAAGAACCCACAGCGTATGGGACCGCTTACGATTGAAGCACGGCGCGAAGCGCTGGATCGTATCCTGGACATTCAGAATCGCGCGCGCGTCGACCTGATCAATGCCGAAGAAGAGGCGCGCATCCGCGAACTGATCGCTGCCCGGACCTTTCCTGACAAATGGACTGGCGGCGAACCGCGCGCCGATCGCTGGCTCGATGCCGTTTACGGCGATGGCAGCGAGCAGCCGATCCTGTTTAGAGAGCTCGTAGGGCAATGACCGCCCCCGCCAGCTTCATCCCCACCGCGCGCCTCCAGTCGAAGGAAGGCATCTGCGCCTATCTCGGCGGGATCAGCACCGCGACCTATGACAGCTGGCACGCCAAGGGCATCGTGCCCGGCCCGGTGCGAGGCACCAACCGCTATGACGTCAAGGCGCATGACATCGCGCTGGATCGCCGCGGCGGTCTGGAGCATACCGTCTCCGGCGGCTCGACGCTGGAAGACTGGGAACGGAGCCATGCGGCTTAAGCTGAAGGGCATTTACGCGAACACGAAGAAGCTGTCCGACGGCACCAGGCGAACCTACTATTCGCTGCGCGGCGTCGGCGCGATACGGCCCGAACCGGGCGACGAGGACGCGCCGTTCCGCCCCGGCACGCCCGCCTTCATGCGGGCCTACAACAAGCTGATCGAGGCGCCGCGCAAGGCGCGCATCAGCGGCACGCTGCAGGCGATCATCGATGGCTATCAAAAGAGCCCGCAGTTCACGAAGCTCGCCGAGCGCACGCGCAAGGATTACGCCAAGCACATCGTGAAGATCGAGCGGGCGAAGTTCAAACCGAACCTGCCGGCGCTCGCCGCCTATCCGCTCGACGTCATCGACGATCCGAAGATCCGCAAGCGGTTCCTCGACTGGCGCGACGAGCTGGCGCTGTCATCGCCGCGCCAGGCCGACGCCACGCTGGGCGTGCTGCGCATCATCCTCGAATGGGGCCGCGATCGCGGCATGATCGCCAACAATCACGCCACCCGCCCGAAGAAGGTCTACAAGGCCGACAGATCGGACAAGCTCTGGCTACCCGATCACATCGCCGCCTTTCGCGCGGTCGCCTCGGCGGAGATGCTGCTGGCGCTCGACCTCGCGCTCTGGACCGGGCAGCGGCAGGGCGACCTGCTCAAGCTGGGCTGGTCGAGCTACAAGGAAGGCCGCCTGAACTTCCGCCAGGGCAAGCGCAAGCGCAAGGTCGACATGCCCGTCCCGGCCGCGCTGAAGACGATCCTCGACGCCGCACCGCGCAAGGCGACGACGATCCTGACCAGCAAGACGGGCAAGCCATGGGGCACCGTCAACTTCCAGCACAAGTGGCGCGCCGCCACGCTCGATGCCGACCTCGACGGCCTGCACTTCCACGACATCCGCGGCACCGCATGCACCAATCTGGCCGACGCGGGCTGCACGCCATCCGAGATCGCCGCGGTGCTGGGCTGGACGGTTTCGACAGTGAACGAGATGCTGGACCGCTACCAGTCGATGACCGCCGCGCAGTCGGATTCCGCCATCAGAAAGCTGGAAGCGCGGGCCTAAAAGTGCGGAACGGGGTGCGGAACGGTGCGGAATGCCTTCCGGAACAATCCGGGAAAACCGTTTAAATTCAATGGCTGGGGCGGCAGGATTCGAACCTGCGCATGGCGGTACCAAAAACC
>JAPYSD010000461.1 GCA_029936705.1 Croceicoccus sp.
GGGCCGCTCGCGTCAAGCCGGGCCGCATCCTGTTCGAACTCGATGGCGTTGCCGGTCCGCTGGCCGCCGAAGCGTTCGAGCGTGCCGCGATGAAGCTGCCGATCAAGACCAAGGTCGTTGCCCGTCTTGGCGACACCTCGCACCTGGGAGGCGAATGATGGCCAACAAGATCGAAGACCTGCGCGCCAAGACCGACGATCAGCTGACGGCTGACCTGACGGATCTCAAGCGCGAGGCGTTCAACCTGCGCTTTCAGGCCGCGACCAACCAGATCGAGCGTCCCGCTCGCATCCAGGAGGTTCGCCGCCAGATCGCGCGCATCAAGACGCTGCAGGGCGAACGCGCCCGCGCAGCGAACTAAGGAGCCAACCGATGCCGAAGCGTATCCTGATCGGGACGGTTGTTTCCGACAAGACCGACAAGACGGTGGTCGTGAAGGTAGAGCGTAAGGTCAAGCACCCGCTCTACGGCAAGATCATCCGCCGTTCGAAGAAGTATCACGCGCACGACGAAGACAATGCCTATCGCCCCGGCGAATGGGTACGGATCGAGGAAACGGCGCCGATGTCCAAGCTGAAGACCTGGAAGGTCGTCGACCGCGTGGGCGGCAAGGCTGATGTCGCGCTGGAAGCCGATCTCGACGTCGAAGCCGCGGGTAACTGAACCCGTACTAGAGTTTTGGAACTGCCGGGCAAGTCGTCCCGGCAAGCCGAGAAGAAGGAACCGGATCGATGATCCAGATGCAATCAAACTTGGATGTCGCTGACAACAGCGGCGCCAAGCGCGTCCAGTGCATCAAGGTGCTGGGCGGATCAAAGCGCCGCACCGCGAGCGTTGGCGACGTCATCGTCGTCTCCGTCAAGGAGGCGCAGCCCCGTGCCAAGGTCAAGAAGGGCGACGTTCATCGCGCCGTGATCGTGCGCACCAGGAAGGACGTTCGTCGTCCCGATGGTAGCGTGATCCGCTTCGATTCGAACGCCGCGGTCCTCGTGAACAAGTCCGAGGAACCGATTGGCACCCGTATCTTCGGACCCGTCGTGCGCGAACTGCGCGGCAAGGGCTTCATGAAGATCATCTCGCTTGCTCCGGAGGTGCTGTAATGGCTGCCGCGAAGATCAAGAAGGGTGACAGCGTGGTCGTGCTGTCGGGCAAGGACAAGGGCAAGACCGGTACGGTCGCCCAGGTCATGCCCAAGGATGGCAAGGTCGTGGTGGAAGGCGTGAACGTCACCACCCGCCACCGCAAGCCCACCCAGGTGAACCCGCAGGGCGGCATCGACCGCGCTCCTGCGCCGATGGCGATTAGCAAGGTCGCTGTTGCCGATCCGAAGGATGGCAAGCCCACCCGCGTCCGTTTCGAAACGAAGGACGGCAAGAAGGTGCGCGTTGCCGTCAAGTCCGGAGAGACGATCGATGGCTGACAATTACACCCCGCGCCTTCGCACCAAGTACGACGAGGAAATCGTCAAGGCCATGACCGAGAAGTTCGGTTATGCGAACCGCTACGAAGTGCCGAAGCTGGAAAAGATCACGCTCAACATGGGCGTTGGCGAAGCGAGCCAGGACAAGAAGAAGGTCCAGACCGCTGCTGCCGAAATGGAACTGATCGCCGGCCAGAAGCCCGTGATCACCAAGGCGAAGAAGTCGATCGCGCAGTTCAAGCTGCGTGAAGGCATGCCGATCGGTTGCAAGGTGACCTTGCGGCGTGAGCGCATGTACGAATTCCTCGACCGCCTGGTCACCATCGCAATGCCTCGCATCCGCGACTTCCGTGGTCTGAACCCGAAGTCGTTCGATGGCCGCGGCAACTACGCGATGGGTCTGAAAGAGCAGATCATCTTCCCCGAGATCAGCTATGACCAGATCGAGAAGGTGCGTGGCATGGATATCATCGTGACCACCACCGCGAAGACCGACGACGAGGCTCGCGAGCTTCTGCGTCTGTTCGGATTCCCGTTCCCGGCCGAAGCGTCGGAAGAAAAGGAAGCGGCGTGAGCCGCCCCGGAAAGAGAGCTTAAGTCCATGGCGAAACTGAGTTCCGTGAACAAGAACGAGCGTCGCAAGAAGCTTGTGAAGAAGTACGCGAACCGCATCGCGAAGCTGAAGGCGATTGCCGACGACGAGTCGCTTGACGACGGCGAGCGTTGGCTGGCCCGTCTGAAGCTGGCCGAGGTGCCCCGTAACGGCAACCCGACACGCGTGCGCAACCGTTGCACCACGACCGGCCGTCCCCGCGGTTATTACCGCAAGTTCGGTCTCAACCGTATCGAGCTGCGCGATCTGGGCAACAAGGGCCTGATCCCGGGCCTGACCAAGTCGAGCTGGTGAGGAATTAACCTATGGCGATGACCGATCCCCTGGGTGATATGCTCACCCGTATCCGCAACGGCCAGCAGGCGAAGAAGGACTCCGTCCTGTCGCCGGCTTCCAAGCTGCGTGCGAACGTTCTCGAAGTGCTCCAGCGCGAAGGCTACATCCGTGGCTATAGCGAAGACGCTTCGGGCAAGCACCCCGCGCTGCGGATTGAACTGAAGTATTTCGAAGGCGAGCCGGCGATCAAGCATCTCGCTCGCGTCTCCAAGCCCGGTCGCCGGGTCTATTCGGGCTCGAAGGAGCTTCCGAATGTCCGTGGCGGTCTTGGCATCACCATCGTCTCCACGCCCAAGGGCGTGCTCTCGGACGCCGAGGCACGCACCGAGAACGTTGGCGGCGAAGTGCTGGCGGAGGTGTTCTGATGAGCCGCATCGGTAAGAAGCCGGTCGCGATCCCCGGTGGCGTCGAGGCGAAGATCGCCGACGGCGTGCTGAGCGTGAAGGGCCCCAAGGGAACCCTCACCATGGGCCTGACCGACCAGGTCACCTATGAAGTGCAGGACGGCCAGATTGCCGTTCAGCCGGTGAGCGACACCAAGAAGTCGCGTTCGTTCTGGGGCATGCAGCGTACGCTGGTGTCGAACCTGATCGACGGCGTGACCGAGGGCTACTCGAAGACGCTCGAGATCAAGGGCGTCGGCTATCGTGCGCAGGCGCAGGGCAAGAAGCTCAAGCTTCAGCTCGGCTTCAGCCACGACGTCGACCTCGACGTTCCCGAAGGTCTGGACGTGAAGACGCCCGACCAGACGACCGTCATCATCTCGGGCATCGACAAGCAGGCCGTTGGCCAGTTCGCCGCCGAGATCCGCCGCTGGCGCAAGCCCGAGCCTTACAAGGGCAAGGGCATCAAGTACCAGGGCGAGTATATCTTCCGCAAGGAAGGGAAGAAGAAGTAAGATGGCCAAGCTTTCTC
>JAPYSD010000462.1 GCA_029936705.1 Croceicoccus sp.
GAAAAGGGCCGCATCGTGATCTTTGCCGCCGGTGTCGGCGCGCCCTATTTCACCACCGACAGCGGCGCGGCGCTGCGCGCGGCGGAAATGAAATGCGACGCCTTGTTCAAGGGCACCAGCGTCGACGGCGTCTATAACGCCGATCCCAAGAAGGACCCGTCGGCAACGCGTTACGACACCGTGGGTTACGACCGGGTGCTGGCCGACAATCTGAAGGTGATGGACGCCAGCGCCGTCGCCCTGTGCCGCGACAACGACATTCCCATCGTCGTCTTCTCGATCCGCGAGCGGGGCAACCTGGCCCGCGTGCTGGCGGGCGAGGGGACGCAGACCGTGGTCGGCAACCAGGGCTGATCGCCCGGGGCCGGCCGCAAGACAGTATTTTTCGGGCGGCAACGCCCGGTTGTTTCGAACCGAGAGGAACTGAACATGGCCAAATTCGACAAGGCCGACCTGGAACGCCGCATGGCAGGCGCCGTGGAATCGCTGAAAAGCGACCTGGCGGGCCTGCGCACGGGCCGCGCCAATACCTCGCTGCTCGATCCCGTGGTGGTCGAGGTCTATGGCGCGATGATGCCGCTGAACCAGGTGGCGACGGTGTCCGCGCCCGAATCGCGCATGCTGTCGGTGCAGGTGTGGGACAAGTCGAACATGACCGCGGTGGAAAAGGGCATCGCCCATGCCGGGCTGGGCCTGAACCCGTCGATCGACGGGCAGACGCTGCGCCTGCCGATCCCCGACCTGACCGAGGAGCGCCGCAAGGAGCTGGCCAAGCTGGCGGGCAAATATGCCGAGGCGGCCAAGATCGCGATCCGCAACGTGCGCCGCGACGGCATGGAAGCTCTGAAGGAAGACGAGAAGAAGAAGGAAATCTCGGAAGACGATCGCAAGCGGTCGGAGGACGAGGTCCAGAAGCTGACCGACAAGTATGTCGCCGAAACCGACAAGGCGGCCGAGGCGAAGGAAAAGGAAATTCTGAGCCAGTGAGCGTGCCCGCGCCTTCGGTTTCCATCGCCGCGGGCGGCGGCGCGCATGGCGCGGGGCCGCGCCACGTGGCCATCATCATGGATGGCAACGGGCGCTGGGCAAAGAAGCGCATGCTGCCGCGCGCGATGGGCCACCGCAAGGGCGTGGAGGCCGTGCGCAAGCTGGTGCGTTCGCTGCGCGGCACCGGGGTGGAGGCGCTGACGCTCTATGCCTTCAGTTCGGAAAACTGGAAGCGGACCGAGGACGAGATCGCCGATCTTACCACGTTGATGAAGCATTTCATCCGGTCGGACCTGGGCGAGATGATCGAGAACGGCGTCAGGCTGCGCGTGATCGGCGACCATTCGGCGTTCGAGCCGGAGGCGGTGGCGCTGATCGACGATGCTCTGGCGCGCACCGCGCACAACACCGGCACCGTGCTGACGGTCGCGCTGAACTATGGCGGGCAGCAGGAAATCGCGCGCGCCGCCGCCGCCGCGGCCCGGTCGGGCGAGGTGACGGTCGACAGCATCTCGGCCCATCTCGACACCGCGGACCTGCCGCCGCTCGACCTGCTGATCCGCACCAGCGGCGAGATCCGGCTGTCGAACTTCCTGCTGTGGCAGGCGGCCTATGCCGAATTGTATTTCACCGACGTGCTGTGGCCCGATTTCACGCCCGAGCATTTCCAGGAGGCGGTTGCCAGCTTCACGGCCCGGGAAAGGCGTTATGGCGGGCGTTGATCCGGCCTCTCTGCCCGAGCGCAAGCGCGACCGGCTGAAGCGTGCGATGCGGGTGCCGCTGGGCGTCCGCACGTCGGACCTTCCCAAGCGCGCGGCCTCGGCCGCGGTGATGCTGGCGATCGTGGCGCTGGCGTTCTGGGTCGGCGGCTGGGCGGTGACGGTGCTGATCGGCGCGGTCGCGGTCGCCTGTTTCTGGGAATGGCAGCGCATGGTGCGCGCGCGTTCGCTGTCCGCCTTCGCCAAGGCGATCTGGATGGCGGGCGGGGTGCTTTATATCGGGCTGGCCGCGTGGCTGATGCTGGAACTGCCGCTGGATGCGCTGCCCGTCATCATCGGGGTGGTGATCTTCACCGACAGCTGCGCCTATTTCGCGGGGCGCACGTTCGGCGGGCCCAAGATCGCGCCGCGCATCAGCCCGTCCAAGACGTGGGCGGGGCTGCTGGGCGGCATGCTGGGCGCGGCGCTGTTCATGTGGATCATCATGGCGGTGCTGATCTGGAACGACGGCGAAACGGGGCAGAGCGTGCCGCAGCTGCTGATCGCGCCGATGTCGGCGGTCTATGTCGCGATGGGCGCGGTGCTGGCGGTCGCGGCGCAGGTGGGCGATTTCTTCGAAAGCTGGATGAAGCGCAAGGCGGCGATGAAGGATTCATCGGCGCTGATCCCCGGCCATGGCGGGGTGTTCGACCGGATCGACGGGCTGCTGCCTGTCGTCATCCTGGTCGGGCTGGGCTTCATGTACTTCCTGTAATGCGCACGATCTCGCTTCTGGGGGCGACCGGCTCCATCGGCGCTTCGACGCTGGACCTGGTGCGCCGCAATCCGGCGGACTGGCGCGTGGTGGCGCTGTCGGCCAATTGCAGCGCGCGCGAACTGGCCGCGCTGGCGCGCGAGTTCCGGGCCGAGATCGCGGTGGTGGCCGATGAAAGCTGCCTGCCCGAACTGCGCGAGGCGCTTGCGGGCAGCGAGGTCGAGGCGGCGGGCGGCGAGGCTGCGCTGATCGAGGCGGCATCCCGGCCCGTGGACCTGTTCGTGGCGGCCATCGTCGGCTGCGCGGGGCTGGCCCCCACCATGGCGGCGATCGAGCAGGGCGGCACCATCGCGCTTGCCAACAAGGAAGCGCTGGTATCGGCGGGCGAGGTGATGACCGCCGCCGTCCGGCAGCACGGCGCGACCCTGCTGCCCGTGGATTCCGAGCATAACGCGATCTTCCAGTGCCTGGCGGGGGGGCGCATCTCCGACGTGCGCTGGATCACGCTGACCGCCAGCGGCGGGCCGTTCCGCGATGCCACCATGGCCGAGCTGGAGGCGGCGACGCCCGCGCAGGCGGTGAAGCATCCCAACTGGTCGATGGGCGCGAAGATCAGCGTCGATTCGGCCACGATGATGAACAAGGGGCTTGAGTTCATCGAGGCCTATCACCTGTTCCCCGTCGGGCTGGACCGGCTGCGCATCATCGTGCACCCGCAGTCGATCGTGCATTCCATGGTCGAATATCGCGACGGATCGACGCTGGCGCAGCTGGGCCCATCGGACATGCGCGTGCCCATCGCAAGCGCGCTGGCAT
>JAPYSD010000014.1 GCA_029936705.1 Croceicoccus sp.
AGGCCGAGATATTGCGCAGATCCATGGTCCTGCCCCTCAGCCGTCAGAGCCGGCGGTGACGGCTTTGACCGTGTCGCCGGGGCTGAGGAAGCCGCCCGCGCGCAGCACGATGCGTTCCTTGCCGGTGAGGCCGCTGGCAATGGTGATGCCCTGGGCCGTGACCATGCCAAGCTTTACCCGCTTGCGCGCGACCTTGTTGTCGCTGTCGACGACATAGACATAGCTGCCCTCGTCATCGGACTGGATGGCCGATTCCGGCAGCACCGGCGCGGTTACCGAACCGGACCGGATGGTGGCCGTGGCGAAACCGCCGGGACGCAGCGCCTGGTCATAAGGCAGCGCGATGCGCGCGATGCCCTGGCGCGAGGATTCGTCGATGGTGGGCGCAAGCTGCCAGACCTGTCCGGTAAAGACCTGCTCGCTGCCGACGGGCCTGACCTCTGCCGGAACGCCGACCGCCAGCCGCGCCAGGTCGCTTTCGCTAACCCGGGCATTCAGCTCCATCTCGCCCCCGCGGGCGAGGACGAACAGCGGGCTGCCACCCGCACCGACGACCTGCCCGCGCTCGACATTACGCTCGAGCACCAGACCGCCCGCAGGCGCGACGATGCTGAGCCGTGCGTTGCGGGCGCGCAATTCGCCCAGCGTCGCCTGCGCCACGCGGACGCGCGCTTCGGCGGCATCGCGGGTCGCGGTCAGGCGATCGACGTCGGCAGTGGAAATGAAACCGCGATCGACCAGCTTGAGCGCACGATCGAGATTGGCCTGCGCCAACTGCGCATCGGCGCGGGCGACCTGCACCTGCGCGGATTGCGCCTCGGCCTGCTGGCTCTGCACCGAACGGTCGATGACGGCCAGCACCTGGCCCGCGCGGACCCAGTCGCCCGCATCGACCCGCACGTCGCTGACCGAGCCGCCCTCGCCCACCGAGCCGACCGGCATGGGACGGCGCGCGCCCAGCGTACCGGTAGTGGTGATTTCGCCTGCGACATTGGTGTTGCCCGGCACGGCGACGGTCACGATGGGAACCTGCGCTTCCGATTGCTCGGGCGCAGCGGAACTCTGCCAGATCAGGAAAGCGACTATGGCCGCAAGTGCGGCCACGGCGGCGACGATGATGACGATGCGGCGCTTCTTGCGCGCGCTTTCCTCTTCGGACGTGCCGAAGTCGGATAGCTCGCCATCGGCGATCCTGTCGTGCATCACTGGATCCGCCCCTTCAGTCGCTATGGACCTGTCGTAGTTCATTGTCGGTCGCCTGCTGCCATCCGTCCCAGACGGCTATTATAACTCGCCAACCGTTCCCGTCGGTCTGCGGTCGAAGGCTTGGGCGTCCGTTCCAGAACCGGAGCACTTACGCCGAAACGATGGGCCCGCGATCATCGCGAAGCCCATCGTTGATTTCGGCTGTTATCACTTGCTGCGCTGCGAAACAATTGCGTTTCGCAGAGCAGAATCAGTCGTTCGTCTGTCGGTTAGCGTACTCGACCACGCTGAACGAGGTTCACGATCGCCAGCAGAACAACCGCACCAATAAAGGCGATGATCAGACCAACAAGCGAGAATTCCTGGACGCTTCCGCCCACGCCGAACAGCGGTCCGGCAATGGCGTTACCGATCAGCGAACCGATACAACCCACGACGATGTTCCAGAAGATGCCCATCGAGGCATCCCGGTTCATTACCATGCTGGCCAGCCAGCCAGCGACGCCGCCTACAATAAGTGCAATAATCCAACCCACGGCAGTTCTCCTTCCAATTGTTGAAAGCAGAACGGTTTTGTTACCGCGATGTTCCGGAAGCAGGCTTAAAGAATCGTGAAGCGGTCTTTCGAAGGCCGGGTCAGTATTTCATCTGCCGCTCGTAAAGGTCGCGGTAATGCTGGATCCGGGTGACGCGCAGGCCCTTCATCCCCGACCGTTCCACCGCCCGCTGCCACGACGCAAATTCCTCGAGCGTCAAATCATAGCGTGCGCACGCGTCGTCGATCGACAACAGGCCGCCGTTCACGGCAGCAACCACTTCCGCCTTGCGGCGAACGACCCACCGTTTGGTGGAGGGAGGGGGCAGGTCGTCAATCGTGAGCGGCTCGCCAAGCGGTCCGATCACCATTGATGGCCTGATGTCCTGGTTCTCGATCATCTAATCCTCGATATTCAAGCCGGATGCCGAACCGACGCCGGATGTCGGCATGCTGCATCCCGGTTCATCGTTAGGTCGCGAAGGTTTAGGATCGGGTAAACAGGACCCGGCCAATCCGTAATTTTTGTCGTCCGGTCGTGAAATGGTGCCATTTTCCGGGGTTTCCTCGCCCGCCTGACTGGCCTGCGCATGACCGAAGAGCGCTTCCGCCGCGCGCGGATCGAAGCTGCCCTCGGCATGGATCCACCCGGCCATCGCCTCGTTCTCGCCCCGCATCGCGCCGCGCAGGTCGCGCTCCGCGCTCAATTTCGCGCGCAGGGAATGCCAGTCGAGCGAGCGAGCGCCATGCCCCGCCATGTCGTGGACCAGGCCGCCGCCTGTCTCACCGTCCGCTTCCGCCGTGTCCTTCGCCTCGGGCGATCCCTCTCGGTCCGTTCCGGGCAAATTGGGGAATTTGGCGAACATGGGTGTCAGCATGCCCCCAGTTGGTCAACAAAAGGTAAAGGTCCCAAGCAGTAATCGACTAGGTGTTTCGCAAACCGGCTTCCTCGACGGTTTATCACCGGGCCCGCGCGGTGTATGGGCGCGCATCATGAATGCCCCGATGACCAGTCCCGCTGCCGAGTCGATCGACCCGGCTGCCCTCTTCGACCTGCCCGGCCCGATGTCCGGCAGACGCATCGTCGTGGCCATGTCGGGCGGGGTGGATTCCTCGGTCGTGGCGGCGCTGGCAGCGCAAACGGGGGCCGAGGTGATCGGCGTCACGCTTCAGCTTTACGATCACGGCGAGGCGGTGAAGCGCAAAGGCGCCTGCTGTGCGGGCGACGATATTCGCGATGCGCGCGCGGTAGCCGACCGGCTGGGCATCGCGCATTACGTGTTCGACCACGAAAGCAGCTTCCGCGAAAGCGTGATCGACGGTTTTGCCGACGAATACTTGCAAGGGCGCACGCCCATTCCCTGCATCCGCTGCAATATGGGCCCGAAGTTCACCGACCTGTTCCGGATGGCGCGCGAGCTTGGCGCGGACTGCCTTGCCACCGGCCATTACGTGCGCCGCGTTCCGGGCACGACAGGGCCGGAGATGCACCGCGCGCACGACCCGGCCCGCGACCAGAGCTATTTCCTCTACGCCACCACCCAGGACCAGCTGGACTTCCTGCGCTTTCCGCTGGGCGGCCTGCCCAAGGCCGAGGTACGCCGCATCGCGCAGACGCTGGGCCTTGGCGTCGCGGCCAAGCCCGACAGCCAGGACATCTGCTTCGTGCCGGACGGCGATTACGCCTCGCTGGTCAAGAAGCTGCGGCCCGAGGCCGGCGACGCGGGCGATATCGTCCATGCCGAGAGCGGCGAGACGCTTGGCCGCCATCGCGGCATCGTGCACTACACCGTGGGCCAGCGCCGCGGGATCGAGATCGGCGGACAGCCCGAGCCGCTCTATGTCATCCGCATCGATGCCGCGGACAACGCGGTAATCGTCGGACCCAAACGCCTGCTCGCCGTGGGCGCGATGCGCGTGATCGAAACCAATCGCATCGGCCCGGTGCCTGGCGAAGGGCTGACCGCCAAGGTCCGCTCGCTCGCCAAGCCGGTGCCGGTCACGCTGGAAGGCGCGCTGGGCGATGGCGGCGAAGTGCGGGTCCGCTTCGCGCAGCCCGAATACGGCGTGGCGCCGGGCCAGGCGGCGGTGATCTATGCCGGTGACCGTGTCATCGGCGGCGGCTGGATCGAAGAGACGTTCGCGGCGGCATAGCCCGCCCTAGCCGTCCCACGGCTCCAGCAGACAGCCCCAGCCCTCGCGAAAGGTCGCGCGCGTCGATGCCAGCAGGGGCACGCTGGCGGTGACGGCCTGCGCGTCCTCCTCGACCGACAGGCGCACCATCGACATGCCCGGTTCGAAATCGGCCCGGCAGTCGTCGATCGCTCGCCCCTCGACGAAATGGCACGAACAGGCGACGCGCGCGCCGAAGTCGGTCCCGGCCTGCGCCTGCTCCACCATGCCCGGCCCCCGCGTGGCCGCGCCCCAGCCCAGCGCCGCGATTGCCATGACGGGTACGACCACCCACAGCCTGCGCCAGCGCGATGGCTTCGTTTCCACAGGGCTGCTCACTTCAATCTTGCCTTTCATCGGGCGCGGGCGGATCAGACGCGCCTGATGCCCTGCGCCCTTCCCCGCCACAAGTGGCTGATCGCATTTGCCGCCGCCTTATCGCTGTCCGCCTGCGGATCGGACGGGGAGCGCGAAGTTGCGCCTCCTTCCGACGCATCGCTGGCCGCGGTGCACGAAACCGATGCGGCCAATCGCACCGCGCTGGCCTATGCGGTCGACGGGCTGTTCGACGCGCAGGCAGTTGGCGAAACGCGCGCGCTGCTGGTGCTTTATGACGGCGACCCGGTGGCCGAACGCTATGGCCCGGGTTTCACCGCCCAAACGCCGCAGCACGGCTGGTCGCTGTCGAAGACGGTCACCGGCCTGATGATCGGCATGATGGTCGCCGACGGCTCGCTCGCGCTCGACGCGCCCGCCCCGGTGGAACGCTGGCAGCGGCCCGGCGATCCGCGCGGCGCGATCACGCTGCGCCACCTGCTGCAGATGCGGTCGGGCCTGCGCCATACCGAGGTCGCCGATCCCGCCTATGCCAGCGATACCGCGCGCATGCTCTATCGCGACGGGCGGGGCGACATGGCGCATTACGCGCTGACCCAGCCGCTCGATCACGATGCGGGAACGCAGTTCGCCTATTCCACGTCGGAAACGCAGATCCTGTCCGACATCGCGGTGCGCACGCTGACGCCAAGCGAGGATCCGGCTGCGCGGCAGGCGGCGATGCAGGGCTGGCTGCAAAGCCGCCTGTTCGAACCGCTCGGCCTGACCAGCATGCGCGGCGAGTATGACGCCGACGGCACGCTGATCGGCGGCGCGATGTTCCACGCCAGCGCCCGCGACTGGGCCCGCATCGGGGAGCTGATCCGCAAGGGCGGCACCGCGAACGACGTGCGCATCGTGCCGCGCGGGTGGATCGCCTTCATGGGGGGCAAGAACCCGGCGGACGGCGCCTATGGCGCGCATCTGTGGCGCAATCGCCCGCGCGAGGATGGCCGTAGCGAGGTCGTCTTCGGTGGCCTCGGGCCGCAGGACGCGGTCGCGGCGCTGGGCCATCGCGGGCAATACATACTGGTGATCCCGTCGCGCAGGCTGACGGTGGTCCGGCTGGGCTACAGCACGGCAGAGCAGCAGGCCGCGCTCAACGACCGCATGCTCTCGCTGGCCGAGCTATTTCCCGCTCAATAGCGGAACATGCCCTCCACCACCGTGACGCACGGTCCGCCAAGCCATGCCGTCGCGCCGTCCAGTCGGCACGTCAGCAACCCGCCGCGGCTCGAGGCCTGGAACGCGGTGAATTCGTTTTGGCCAAGCCGCGCGGCCCAGAACGGCGTCAGCACCGCGTGGGCGGAACCGGTGACGCTGTCTTCGGGCACGCCTGCGCCAGGAACGAACACACGGCTGACCACATCGGTGTCATTTCCTGGCGCGGTGCAGATGAACTGGTGGTCGCCCATGGCCGCAAGCGCGCCAAAATCAGGCGCAAGTGCGCGCACCTGTGCCTCGTCATCGAGCAGGAAGACATCATAGCGGTCGGGCGAGCGGTGGATCAGTTGCGGGCTGACGCCAAGGGCCGCGACCGCCTCGGGCCAGTCGCCTGGCGTGGTCGCGATGGCGGGCAGGGCCAGCTCATAGCCGCCCTCGCCCCGCTGCACGGTCAACACGCCCGCCTGCCGCGTCTGGAACCGGACGACATCGCCCCCGCCCTGTTCCAGCAGCACATGACCGGCGGCCAGCGTCGCGTGGCCGCACAAGCGGATTTCGCATTCGGGCGTGAACCAGCGCAGGTGCCAGTCGGCGTCAGGACCGTCGCAAGGGACTAGAAAGGCGGTCTCAGCGAAATTGTTCTCCTCGCCGATGCGGCGCATGATCTCGTCGGGCGGAAAATCGTCTTCCCACAGCATGACGGCGGCCTGGTTGCCGCCGAATGCCTCGCTGCTGAACGCGTCGACATGCCAATAGGGGATCGCCTGCATCAGGGTCTCGCTTCTGTCCTGGAGAGCAATTCGGGATCGGGGCCGGTTTCCAGCAGGTCGACCGACGCATAGGAGCCGCCCTCGCGCAGCCCCTCGGGGTCGGGATGGATCAGGAACTCGGTACCGGGAAACTCCTGGTCCAGCTGCGCCTCGATCCGGTCCATCACGTCATGGGCCTCGCGCACGGTCATGTCGCCGTCCACCCACACGTGGAACTGCGCGAAATCACGGTCGCCGCTGGTGCGGGTGCGCAAATCGTGCACGCCCTCAAGCCCCGGCGTGCCGCGGATGATTTCCAGCAGCCTTTCGCGCTTTTCGACGGGCCATTCCTTGTCCATCAGATTGTCCACCGCCTCGCGCGAAGCCTGGAAGGCGTTCCATGCCAGCCAGCCCGCGATCGCCAGCGCGAACAGCGGATCCGCACCCGAAAAGCCGGTCCATTGGTCGAGCGCCAGCGCCGCGATCACGCCCAGGTTGAGCAGCACGTCGGACTGGTAATGGACATGATCGGTGCGGATCGCGACACTGCTGGTGCGCTTGATGACATGGCTTTGCCACGCCAGAAGCGCGAAAGTGGCAAGCAGCGCGATGACCGACACCGCAATGCCCGTTTCCGCCGCTTCGGGCCGGGTGCCGTTCAGCCATTGCTGGACCGCGCGCGCCGCGATGCCTACGGCCGAGATCGAGATCAGCACCACCTGCACCAGCGCGGCCAGCGCCTCGGCCTTGCCGTGGCCGAAACGGTGGTCGTGGTCCGCGGGCTGCGAGGCCACCCACACGCCGACCAGCGTCGACAGGCTGGCGATGATGTCGAGCGCGGTATCGGCCAGGCTGCCCAGCATCGCGGCAGATCCGGTGCGCCAGGCGGCATAGATCTTGAGCGACAGCAGCAAGGCCGCCACCGTCGTGCTGGCGATGGCGGCGCTGCGCGTCAGGCGCGAGCGGTCCTCTTGCGAAAGATGTTCGGTGGCGGCCATGTCGGGTTCGGCGTGCGGGGGCCTAGGGATACAGCAGCGTGCTGGCCCAGCTGCCCCCGCGCCGCGTGAAGCGGCGGCGTTCGTGCAGGCGGAACGGGCGGTCGTGCCAGAATTCCATCGCCTGCGGCACCAGCCGGTAGCCGCCCCAGTGCTCGGGCCGCGGGACCGGCTTGCCTTCATAGCGCTTGCGCACGTCCTCGAACCGGTCGAGGAATTCCCGGCGGTCGCCCATCGGCGCCGACTGGTCCGAGGCATGCGCCCCCAGCTGCGAATCGCGTGCGCGGCTGGCGAAATAGGCATCGGCATCGGCGGCTGGCACGCTTTCCAGTTGCCCCTCGATCCGGATCTGGCGGCGCAGGCTCTTCCAGTGGAACAATAGGGCGGCCTGCGGATTGGCGGCGATCTCGCCCGCCTTGCGGCTTTCCTGGTTGGTGTAGAACACGAAACCGCCGCCCTGCCCCAGGTCGGGGCCATGGCCCTTGAGCAGCACCATGCGCACCGACGGCGCGCCGCCCGCGCTGGCGGTGGCCAGCGCCATGGCGGTGGGATCGTTGATCTCGCTCGCCTTCGCCTCGGTCAGCCATTCGTCGAACAGTCCGAACGGGTCGCCCGCAGGTATCGCGTCTTCGGCCAGCAGTTCGGGTTCCACGTCTCATCCTCAGCTTGCATCGCGCGGATCATGCTCCGCCACGCAGGCAACATAGTAAAGCCCGGTCGATCACGCAAAGCCCATCACGAAAAGCCGGCCCCGGCGACAGCGCGCTTTGTGCACGGCAACGGGACAGGCGGTGCACATGTGCATCAGCCGGATTGCACGAAACGCCTGCGCACCCTAGCTAACGATTCATGGCGGACCCTTATTCGATCCTTGGCATTGCGCGCGGCGCAAGCGAGCAGGACATCAAATCGGCCTATCGCAAGCTGGCCAAGCAGCTTCACCCGGATGCCAACAAGGACAATCCGGGCGCGGCGGACAAGTTCTCGCAGGTGACGCAGGCCTATGACCTGCTGTCGGACAAGGACAAGCGCGCCAAGTTCGACCGCGGCGAGATCGACATGGATGGCAATCCGAAGATGCCCTTCGGCTATGGCCAGCGCGGCGGTGGGCAGTACCGTCAGGCGGGCGGCAATCCGTTTGGCGGCATGGGCGGCGGTATGGGCGGCGGGGCCAGCACCGACGACGTCGACCTGTCCGACCTGTTCGAGGGGATCTTCGGCGGCGGCGGCCAGCGGCGTTCGCGCCCCGGCGCGGGCGCGCAGGACAATCCGTTCGCCGGGATGGGCGGCGGGTTTCAGGGCGGACAGCGCAGGCCGACCAAGGGCGCCAATGTCAATTACCGGCTGGCGGTCTCGCTCACCGATATCGCCAATCTGGAAAAACAGCGGATCACGCTGGCCGACGGCAAGACCATCGACCTCAAGCTGCCGATGGGAGCCGAGGACGGCACGCAGATGCGGCTGGGCGGCAAGGGCGAGCCGGGGCCCGCGGGCAATGGCGACGCCATTGTCACCATCGTCGAGCAGGCCCACCGCTTCTTCCGCCGCGACGGCGACGATGTGCGGCTCGACCTGCCGATCACGCTGGACGAGGCTGTGAACGGCGCCAAGGTCAAGGTGCCCACCACGTCGGGCGCGGTGATGTTGACGGTGTCGCCGGGCAGCAGTTCGGGCAAGGTGCTGCGCCTGAAGGGCAAGGGATTCACCCGCAAGGACGGTTCGCGCGGCGACCAGCTCGTCACGCTGACGATCGACTTGCCCGAGGATGACGCGGAACTGGCCCGGCGGCTTGAGGGTTGGAGCGACAAGCGCAATATTCGCAGTCGCTTGAGCGAGTAACGCACCCGCACCAATCGCTTGCCAAAGGACCGATCGCCATTCCGGAAGAGCAGGATTTCACCCCGCCCGGCAGCGATTCCCGGTCGAACCTGACGCCCGAGGCCCGGCGCCACGCGGCGGTGCATCACCACACGTTGTCGTTCAAGTCGGTGAAACGGGAAATCGGACCCGGCACCCGCGCGTTCGAGGTGGCGAAGCGCGTCTGGATCGGCGTGTACCAGGACGGTTTCATTCATGCCGGCAACCTTGCCTATCTGGCGATCCTCTCGCTGTTTCCGTTCTTCATCCTGGGCGCCGCGATCTTCCAGCTGCTGGGCGAGGCGGACGAGCGGGCCGCGGCGATCAACGCTTTCCTGCTGGCGGTGCCGCGCGTGGTCGCCGACGTGATCGAGCCGGTCGCGCGCGACGTGGTCAGCGCCCGGACCGGCTGGCTGCTGTGGGTCGGCGCGCTGTTCGGGCTGTGGACCGTAGGCAGCCTGGTCGAGACGATCCGCGACATTTTGCACCGCGCCTATGGCACGCGGCCATCGGCCAGTTTCCTGAAATACCGGCTGCTGTCGGCGGGCATCATCATCGGCGCGGTGCTGCTGCTGATGACTTCGCTGACCGCGCAATTCGCGATTTCCGCCGCGCAGGAAGTGATCGCGGCCTGGTTTCCCGATGCGGAAGCATGGGTCGGCACGCTCGCGCTGTCGCGCTTCATTCCCGCGCTGGGCCTGCTGGGATCGCTCTACCTGCTGTTCTATGCGCTGACGCCCAGCGCCTATCGCAAGAAGGAATACCCCAAGTGGCCGGGCGCATTGCTGGTCACCGGCTGGTGGGTGCTGGTCACCGTGGCGCTGCCGCCCGTCCTCCGATCGCTTTTTTCCTACGACCTGACCTATGGCAGCCTTGCCGGGGTGATGATCGCTCTTTTCTTTTTCTGGCTGGTCGGGCTAGGGCTCGTCGTCGGAGCGGAACTGAATGCCGCGCTTGCCGAGACACCGGAGGAGCGCGACATGATCGAACGCAATGAACATGACGCGACGTCAAAGCCATCGACAGAATAAGCCGCGAGACGATAACAGCACAGCGCGGACGCAATCGCCGGATCTTAGAACATGAGCGAAACGACAGATACCATCCCCCAGGGCACCCTGATGCAGGGCAAGCGCGGCCTGATCATGGGCCTTGCCAATGACAAGTCGCTGGCATGGGGCATTTCCCGCGCCCTGGCCGCGCAAGGCGCGGAGCTGGCCTTCAGCTACCAGGGCGAGGCGCTGGAAAAGCGCGTGCGCCCGCTGGCCGAGAGCCTGGGCAGCGATTTCCTGATAGAGTGCGACGTGTCCGACATGGACCGACTGGACCAGGCGTTCGCCGCGCTGCAGGAACGCTGGGAGACGATCGATTTCGTCGTCCACGCCATCGGCTTTTCCGACAAGAACGAGCTGCGCGGCAAATATGTCGACACCAGTCTCGACAATTTCCTGATGACGATGAACATCTCGGCCTATTCGCTGGTCGCGGTGACGCGGCGCGCGCGGGCGATGATGCCGAACGGCGGTTCGGTGCTGACCCTGTCCTATTACGGCGCCGAAAAGGTCGTACCGCACTACAACGTGATGGGCGTCGCCAAGGCCGCGCTGGAGACCAGCGTGCGCTATCTGGCCAACGACCTGGGGCCGGAGAACATCCGCGTCAACGCGATTTCCGCCGGGCCGATCAAGACGCTGGCCGCCAGCGGGATCGGCGATTTCCGCTACATCCTGAAATGGAACGAGCTGAACTCGCCCCTGCGCCGCAACGTCACCATCGACGACGTGGGCGGATCGGCGCTGTACCTGCTGTCGGGCCTGTCGTCCGGCGTGACGGGAGAGGTGCATCACGTCGATGCCGGCTATCACCTGGTCGGCATGAAGCAGGAAGACGCGCCCGACATCGCGCTGAGCTGATCGGACGGCGCGCCGTCCCGTTCGGGCGGCGCCCTGCCGAGCGTGGAACTGCCGACCGTGGAAGCTTGCTTGACGGCACCTGCCCGATGTTTCATTGAAAAACAGCCTTGATATGCAAGCGCCCGCCCCGCTTGCGGCCAGCCATTGGCCAAGGGCCGACTGGAGGAATTCCGTGCTTCGAAAGACGTTGCTGCTTGCGGCAGTCGCGGTCAGCCTTGCCGGTTGCGCAAAGGGTTATCCGCCCGTCGAAACCGTCGCCGCCGGAGACAACGCCTACTCCGTCATGGGCAGCGCCGCCCAGGTAGAGGCCGCCGCGCCCTATCGCATCGGCCCCGACGACACGATCAGCATCAACACTTTCTTCGAACCCGAGCTTTCGGTCGAAAGCGTCAAGGTCGACCGCAGCGGACAGATCGGCGTGCCCGGCATCGGGTCGATGACGGTCGAGGGCATGACGACCGAGGAACTGGCCGGAAGGATCGAGGAATCGTTCCGCGGCCGCCTGCTGGAACGCCCGCAGGTGTCGGTGTCGGTGGTCAATTCGGCCGAACGGAAGGTTGTCGTCACCGGGCAGGTGAATATCTCGGGCGTCTACGACATCCGCAACAGCACCACGCTGCTGGAAGCGATCGCCCTTGCCCGCGGCGAGAACGAGATCGCGAAGATGGACGAAGTCGTCATTTTCCGCACCATCGACGGGCAACGCATGGCCGCGCGCTTCGACGTCAATGCCATTCGCAGCGGAGCCATGGCGGATCCGCGTATCTTGGGCAACGACGTGGTCGTCGTCGGCCTTTCCGAGGCCAAGGCCGTGTGGCGCGACATTCGCCAGATCGTGCCGATCTTCGCCGTCTTCCGGCCGCTTTACAATTGATCGGGCAGCGCTGACATGAACAAGGAAGCCGCCATCCTGAACCAGGATCGTTTCGCGGGCGACGATGCCCTCGATACCGCCGCGCACAACCAGATGCACCGCCCCGAACAGCATTCGCAGGGCGATCTCGACCTGCGCGAAATCCGGGCGGCGCTGTACCGCAATCGCTGGCTGATCGGCGGGATCACCGCGGTCGCGATTATTGCCGGGCTGCTGCTGGCACTGCTGTCGACCCCGATATATCGCTCGGTCGCGACCCTGCAGATCGATCAGCAGGGGCCGGAGATCCTGGGTTCGGAAGATCAGGACCCCGCCGCCAGCGGCGATGTCGAGGTCTATCTGCAGACCCAGGTTGAAGTTCTGCGAAGCCGGTCGCTTGCCGACCGCGTCGCGCGCTCGCTCAATTTCTATCAGGATCCGTCCTTCTTCGAGAAGATGGAGATAACGCCCCCCGACGCCACGCCCGGTTCGGCTTCCTGGCAACGTTCGGTCATCAGCATCCTGCAGCAGAACCTGACGATCGAACTGACCAGCGGTACGCGGCTGGTCGACGTCAGCTTCGACAGTCCGAACCCGCGCCTCGGCGCGCAGGTCACCAATGCCTTTGCCGAGGAATTCATTGCCAGCACGCTGCAGCGCCGGTTCGACATGTCAGCCTATTCGCGCCAGTTCCTTCAGGAACAGCTGGGCCAAACGCGCGAGCGGCTTGAAGAAAGCGAGCGTTCGCTGATCGAGTATGCCCGCCGCACCGGCATCACCAATGTCGAAACCGGCAACGAGCTCGAGGGCAGCGGGCAGACGCTGACCGGCTCGAACCTGGCGGCGCTGAACGCGGCCTATGCGCAGGCGCAGACCGACCGCATCCTGGCTGAACAGAAATGGCAGCAGGCGCAGTCTACCCCGCTGATGCGGCTGGGCGACGTGCTGACCAACAACTCGATCCAGACCTTGCAGGCGCAAAAGGCGCAGGTACAGGCCGAGCTGGAAGGCGAGCGCGATCGCCACAGTGCCGATTACCCGACGGTCCGCCAGCTGAGAGCAAGGCTCGACGCGCTGGACGACCAGATCGAAGCGCAGGCAACGCAGGTGCGCAACGCGATCCGCGATCAGTACCGTATTGCGGTCAATCAGGAACGCAGCCTGATGGCCAATGTCAACGAACTTCGCGGCGCGGCGCTGGGTGAGCAGAGCAGGGGCGTCCAGCTCACCATCCTGCGGCGCGAGGCCGATACAAATCGCGCGCTTTACGATGCGCTGCTGCAGCGTTTCCGCGAACTGAACGCGGCGGCCGGCATCACCGCCAACAACATCCTGATCATCGACCGTGCCGAAGTGCCGACCGCGCCGATCTGGCCGCGCCCGCTCATCAATGCGTTCCTGGGCGCCGTCATCGGGTTCGGCCTGGCTGCCGCGATCGCCTTTGCCCGCGAACGCCTGGACGATTCGATCCGTTCGTCCGAAGATGTGGAGCGCAAGCTGGGCCTGCCCGTCCTTGGCATCACGCCCAGGCCAAGCAATGCCGAGGCGGAGACCGAGATGCTCGATCCGCATTCGCCCATGTCGGAATCGATTTATGCGCTGCGCACCGCGCTCGAATTGTCGACACGCGACGGCCTGCCGCAGACGCTGCTCGTTACCTCGACCCGCCCGGCAGAGGGCAAGTCCACCACGTCGGAAGCGCTGGCCCGCGAATTTGCGCAATCCGGGCGCAGGACCGTGCTGGTCGATGCCGACATGCGCCGTCCTTCCGTGCATCACAATTTCGGACTCGACAACAAGGCCGGTTTCTCGACCTTGCTGACCAGTCCGGCCCTGGTTCCCGAAGCGCTGAACGCAACCGATGTCGACAATCTCTCGGTCATTTCCAGCGGGCCGATCCCGCCATCGCCCCCACGCCTGTTGAGCGGCGAGACACTGGACCGCGTCTTCAACCAGCTTCGCGAGCGGTTCAACGTCATCATTATCGACGCGCCTCCGGTCCTGGGCCTAGCCGACGCGCCGCAACTCGCCTCCGCGGCAGGCGGCGTGCTCTATGTGGTCGAGGCGCATGCCGGGTCGCAGGGACAGGCCAAGGCGTCGATCCGGCGCCTGCTGAGCGCGGGCACCAACATCCTCGGCGTCGTTCTGACGAAGTACGATTTCAGCCAAGGTGGCTACTCGTCATACGGCTATCACGAGTACTACAGCTACGGCGGCCACGATCGGGCAGAAGCCTAGACTGCGATGGCGCAGGCAACCTCATCCGGCTGGAGCGCGTCGCCGCACGATCCGCGAGGATTGAGCGCCTTCGCTGCCAGCGGGCTGATCTGGCCAATGTTCCTGCTGGTCGCGATCTTCAATCTGGCGCTGCCCAAGGGCGGCATCATGATCTATCGCTTTCCGCTGACCTGGGGCTATCTGCTGATCGCCGTCGTCGGCGCAATGGCCAGCATCGCCGTCATTCGCAAGCGCAACCTCCAGATCGCGCCCATTATCCAGACCTTCGGGCTGTTCCTGCCGTTGGCGGTCATAGTCTATTACAAGGCGGTGCACTACAATCTGCCATCGGTGGGCTGGATCCCCTTTGCAGTGATCTTCGGACTATTCCCGATCCTGATTCTCATCGCGATCGGGCCGCAGCTCGAACGGATCAGGGCAGCCGACATGGCCCGCGCCATCCGCCCGATGATCCGATTCGCAGTAGCGTGGGGGCTGATGAATTTCTTCCTGTTCATCCTCACCCGCGAAATCATCGAGATACCCTATCTCACCGTCAACATCGGCGACGTGGGCGAGGTTCTGAGCAAGAACAACCTGCGCAGCGGCGGCTTGATGAAGCTCGTCTCCACCTACAACAATGGCAACATCTTCGGTGCCTGCATGGTCATGATCATGCCGCTGTACCTGTATTTTGAGCACCGGAAGATCTGGCGGGCGCTGTTCATCGTCGCCATCATTCTCACGCTCAGCCGTACGGCGTGGTTCTCGATGACAGCGGCCTTCATCATGATGGCGCTGGCAGGCCAGATCCGCCTCAATCGCGCGGGCGTATGGATCTCGGCTGCTGCGGCAGTATGCGTGCTGCTGGTCCTGCTGCCGGTCATGGGGTGGAGCAGTGCCAATCTGATCGACGACCGACTGGGCGGGCGGCTGACCTATCTGCAGGACCTGAAGCTCAGCTTCTTCGGCGCGGACCGCATCAACATTCCCGAGGTCGTCTATTTCGGTCTGCTGCAAAGCTTCGGCTTGTTCGGTCTGGTCATTTCCCTGTGCGCGCTGGGCTTTGGCGCAGGCTTCGGGATCATGCACTGGCAGCAACTGAGCAGGCTGCGACAAGCGGCGGTCGTGGGGGTTCTGGCCTATCTGGCGGCAGCCACGATGGACGGCGCAATGTTGTATCCCCCGGTCTTTCCTATCTTCCTGTTCCTGAATGCGCTGATCTATCGGCGCGGCTATGTTCCCGTGGCGGACCACTCCGCGGGCATTACGCCGCGATCGGCCAGCCGCGCATCCGGTCTTGTCCCCGCGCCCCTGCGATGAGCGACGCCGGCCCCGAGAGCTATCGCGTCATGCATATCGCCCAGAAGCTGCCGGGCGGGGTCGGGGCGTATCTTTCGGAAGTGCTGGCGTTCCAGCGCGAGGTGCTGGGCCCGCGCCGGGTCGGCGCCGTCATTCCCGCCGAAGAACGGTTCGTGCTGCCCTATCTGCCCGAGGCATCGCTTCATTTGTTCGAGGACGCACAGCGCAGCCCGCGCGCATTGCTGCGATTCGCCGCCCATGCGCGCAACGCGATCATGCAGGACCGGCCCGATATCGTGCACCTGCATTCCAGCTTTGCCGGCATGCTGCGCCCGGTGATCGCCCGCTTGCCCGAGGATGTGCGGCCCGCGATCGTCTATTGCGCGCATGGCTGGGCGTTCAACATCCGCTGGTCGAACCGCCGCCGCGACCTGATCGCCGCGGTCGAACGGCATATGTCGACCATGACCGACCGGGTGCTGTGCATCTCGCAGTTCGAATATGACTGCGCGGTTCAGCGCGGGCTGCCGCAGGACAATCTGGCGGTGGTGCACAATGGCGTGACGGAGCGCGTGTTCCCCGGCTGCGCCGCGCCGGTGCCGATGCCGCGCGACCGTATCAACCTGCTTTTCATCGGGCGCATGGACCGGCAAAAGGGGTTCGACGTCGCGGAAAAGGCGATGGCGATGCTGACCGATCAGCCCGTCCACCTCCACGTGATCGGCGCGACCGTGGTGGACGACCGCCAGGAATCGCAGCGGCTTCCCAATATCACCCATTACGGCTGGCAGCAGCGCGAGGCGATCTGGAGCTTCGTCGAGGCCTGCGACGCGGTGCTTGTCCCCTCGCGCTGGGAAGGCTTCGGCCTTGCCGCGATCGAGGCGCTGCGGCAAGGCAAGCCGGTGCTGGCATCGAACGTCGATGCCCTGCCCGAAGTCGTGCGCGATGGCGAGACCGGGATGCTGTTCCCGGCAGAGGATCCGGACGCGCTGGCCGCCTTCATCCGATCGCTCGACCGGCAGAAGCTGGCCGAGATGGGACAGGCGGGCCGCGCGGATTTCCTGGCCCGGTTCACGGGCGAACGCATGAACCGCTCGATCCTCGATTGCTATCGCGCGGTATTGTACGAAAAAGCGCTGGTCAGCAGGGCCGGCTGAGGGGTTTCATGGACATTCTGGCTATCATTCCCGCGCGCGGCGGATCGAAAGGCATACCGCGCAAGAACGTGCTGCCGCTCGCCGGCAAGCCGCTGATCGCGCATAATATCGCGGCGGCGCTGGCGTCGCGACGGGTTACGCGGGTGGTGGTTTCGACCGACGATGCGGAAATCGCCGCGGTGGCGCGCGATCACGGGGCCGAGGTCGTGATGCGCCCCGATGCGTTGGCGGGCGACGTCGCGCGGTCGGAAGACGCGCTGCTGCACGTGCTGGACACGCTGGAAGAAGCGGAAGGCTACACGCCCGATGCCATCGCCTTTTTGCAATGCACCTCTCCCCTCACCGCGCCCGAGGATATCGACGGCACCCTCGCCGCGCTGGAGGAGAAGCAGGCCGACAGTGCGCTTGCGGTCGTGCCCTTCCACTATTTCCTGTGGTCCGAGGGCGAGGATGGCGGCGCGCAGGGCATCAACCATGACAAGAGCTTCCGCCTGATGCGGCAGCAACGCGATCCCGAGTTCGTCGAGACCGGCGCAGTCTATGCAATGCGCACTGACGGCTTTCGCAAGGCCCGCTTCCGCTTCTTCGGCAAGACCGTGATGCATGAAATGCCGGTCGAGCACTGGCAGGAGATCGACGAACCCGCCGATTTCCGCATTGCCGAGGAACGCATGACCCGCCTCGCCCGCTCGCGCCCGGTGGCCGATGCGCTGCCTGCGCGGATCGCGGCGCTGGTGATGGATTTCGACGGCGTGCTGACCGACGACCGCGTCTTCGTGTCCACCACGGGCGAGGAAAGCGTCGCCTGCTCGCGCAGCGACGGCATGGGTATCGAACTGCTGCGCGGCGCCGGGCTGGCGATGACCGTCATCTCCAAGGAGCAGAACAGTGTCGTCGCCGCGCGTTGCCGCAAGCTGAAGCTGGAATGCAGCCACGGTATCGATACCAAGCTGCCGCTGTTCCTGAACTGGCTGGAGGAACGCGGCATCGCGCCCGGCGATGCGGTCTATATCGGCAACGACATCAATGACTTGCCCTGCATGCAGGCGGCGGGCTGCGCGGTCGCGCCCGCCGATGCGCATCCGCAGGCCAGGGCCGCGGCGCAGATCGTGCTGAGCGCCAATGGCGGGCGCGGGGCGATCCGCGAACTGGCGGACCTGCTGATCGCATCGGGCCGGATCGCCGCCTCCGGGGCGTGAGCGCGGCGCGTGAGCATCATCGCCGCCCTTGCCCGTTCCGCGCTGCACCTGCGCCTGCTGGCGGCCAATGATCCGGGTGTGACCCATGTGCTTTACCGCGACGACCATATCGCGGCAGAGATCGAGGCGCTGTTCCCCGGCAAGGGTATTGCGCTGGGCCGCGAAACCCGGCCCGCGCGCAATCCGCTGCGCTGGCCCGCATCCTTCGCTGCCAATCGCCGCTATTACGCCGGCGTCCGCAAGCGCCTGGCGCCGCTGGGTATCGAGCGGTTGATCGTCTTCCTGGAAGGCGAACCGCTGGAGCGCATGCTGGCGCACTGGTATTCCGTGCCGATCGAACTGTGGGAAGACGGGCTGTCGCATTACGTCGATCTCACCAGCCCGCTCTGGTATGCGGCCCGCGGCAGCGTCCAGGTCGCGGCGGGCTTCTACCCACGCGGCGCGATGAGCCGGCGCGCCGATCGCAGCCGCATGATCGTGCGCGACCGGTTCGAGACCGGCGACCTCGTGCTGCCCGCACCTGTCATCGCACCCGCGCAGGACCGGTTGCTGTTCGTCGGCTCGCCGCTGGTCGAGGATGGCATCGTTACCCGTTCGGCGCTGACGGCGGGGCTGCAATCCATCGCCGCCGCATCGCCCCTGCCGCTGGCATATCTGCCCCACCCGCGCGAGGATGCGGCCGCGGCCCGCGCAATGGTGAACGCCATCGGCAATACCGAGATCGCCCCGCTGCCCCACGGCATTTCAGCCCATGTCGAGGCGCACGGTTATCGCGGTTTCATCTCCGCCGCCTCCACCGCGCTGCTCGACCTTGGCGCGTTCGACCGCAGCCTGTTCGTCCCGCGCCTGTTCGGCCTGGAACGCATGCACCGGGCCCTGTCGGGATGGGACGCGAATCCGGTACCGATTGCATCCGGTATCGCGGAGGCGGGAAAGGTTCTGGCGCAATGGGCAGATGTACCAAGGGCGGAACCGTTCATCCTCTAGACGCTTCGAGTTCGCCGGATCAGCAACCCTGCCCCTTGCATCGGCGGCCAGTTCTCTTATGAGTTCGTCACGAAATTCCGCCGTACCGGAAATGAAGTCGGGTAAGCATGAACCAAGAACTAGTCATAGGCGCCAGTCTTCTGCTGATACCTGCTATCGTCCTCGCAGTAGTCGAGTGGCAGGTGCTGCGCAAGCGGCGGCAGGCACGCGAATTGGCCCAGCGCAGCAAGACGCGCGATCGCCGGACCGGGGATGTCGGCTGATCCGGCAGGCAATCCGCTGCGCGGCATTGTCGATTTCTATGAAGCGCTGAAGCGCCAGTACATCCCGGCGGACGAATCGATCAGGTCATTGATCCATGTTCATGTCGGCCTGGCCTTGTGGCTGCTGTTTGCATTGGTCCTGCGCAAGCGCCTGTCATCGATCGTCCCGCTGGTGGGCGTCTGGCTGGCAATAGGGCTAACCGAAATCTTCGACGTTTCCGCCCAGTGGCCCATTCGGCAGGACTGGGTCTGGCAACATGCCGCGAGCGATATGGCGCAGTCGCTGACCTGGCCGACAGTACTGTGGGCGGTCTGCTTCTGGCGAGCGCGGGGCGAGGCGGACCGGCAGATAGATGCCGCCGTTCCCCCCTCTTCCGACTAAAGCGGCTGGATCGCGATATCGTCGACCCACCCCTGGCTGTTGGCAACGAACAGGGAGGAGCCGAATTTCACGTCGACATATTGCACCGGACAGGCTTCCGACACGACGAAACTGGTCGATAGCGTCTGCGCGGCGGCGATCGAACGGGCGTCCTC